>JAMOBJ010000035.1 GCA_039908095.1 Nitrospirae bacterium YQR-1 | reverse complement strand
AACATAAGCATAAGAGTAGAGTTGATAGCGCCCATAGCAATGGAGAAGGAGCTGCGTTTTGCTATCCGTGAAGGTGGTAGAACGGTTGGTGCCGGCGTTGTTACAGAGGTTTTGGAGTAGGAACTTGAACGAAAAAATCAGAATAAAACTAAGGGCATTTGACCACAGACTACTTGATCAGTCTGTAAAGGAAATTGTTGACACAGTGCACAGAACCGGTGCAAGGATAGCCGGACCGGTGCCGCTGCCGACACATATTCAGAAGTTCACTGTGCTGAGGTCGCCTCATGTGGATAAGAAGTCCAGGGAGCAATTTGAAATAAGGACACATAAACGGCTGATTGATATTCATGACCCTACTCAGCAGACGGTGGATGCCCTTATGCAATTGGAGCTGGCAGCCGGGGTGGATGTGGAGATAAAGCTATGAGCACAGAAAAAACCGGCATAATCGGCAGGAAGCTTGGAATGACTCAGATATTTACTGAAACGGGAAACGTGGTGCCTGTAACTTTGATAGAGGCGGGTCCGTGCAGTGTTATACAGGTGAAGACTACTGAAAGAGATGGTTATGATTCTGTAAAAATTGGCTTTATAGAGACAAAAAAAGCTAATAAACCGATGAAGGGGATTTTTGAGAAATCGGGTTTAAAGCCTATGAGAATAATAAGGGAGTTTCCTGTTGATGGACTTAAGGTTGGTGATTTTGTAACTGTGGAGAGGTTCGCTGCCGGTGATGTGGTAAAGGTAAGCGGAGTATCCAAGGGGAAGGGCTTCCAGGGAGTAATGAAAAGGCATAATTATGCAGGCGGTCCGGGTTCTCATGGGTCGATGTTTAATAGGGCGCCGGGCTCTATCGGGGCAAGTTCATTCCCGTCCAGGGTTTGGAAAAATAAAGGATTGCCCGGCCATATGGGGTCAGAGAGAGTGACGGTAAGAAATCTGACAATAGTGGGAGTAAGGACTGAGCAAAATGTGCTGATAGTCAAAGGGGCTGTACCTGGGGCTAAGGGTGACATAGTAGAGATTAGGAAGGGTTTTTAAAGCCTGCAACTTCATACGATAAGGGCTAAGTGACATGTTAGAGATTGAGATAAAAGATAAAAATAATAATAAGGTTGACAGTATCCAGTTGCCTAAAGAGGTTTTTGGCCTTGAGCCGAGACCTGATATCTTACATGCTGTTGTGACAAATTATCTGGCTAATCAGAGGCAGGGTACCCATGCTACAAAAACCAGAGGGCTTGTCAGAGGCGGTGGTAAAAAACCGTGGAAACAAAAGCATACGGGCAGGGCAAGACACGGAAGTATCAGATCGCCGCTTTGGAAAGGCGGAGGAACAATATTTGGTCCGCAGCCAAGAGACTACTCTTACAAAGTAAATAAGAAATTGAGGAGACTTGCCGTCAGGCTGGCTCTTTCGGATAAAAACACCACAGGGAATCTCTATGTTCTGGATGCGTTTCAGATTACTGAGCCAAAGACCAGAGATGTCGTGAAAGTGTTGGAAAACATAGGTCTTATAGATAAAAAAGTTCTCATTGTTGTGCCGGAGAAGGACAGCACACTTGTACTTTCTTCCAGAAATATAGTAGGCGTCAAGGTGGTCAGAGTGCAGGACATTAACACTTATGATATTGTAAACCATGAATTTTTGTTATTAACAAAAGATGCTTTAAATTCAGTAAAAGGGTTGAACGATGAAGGACGCATACACGATAATTAAAAGACCCATGTTTACAGAAAAGGGGACCTTTATTAAGGAGCTCAGTGGCAAGCTCTTAATAGAGGTGGATATGTCTTCGAATAAAATAGAAATAAGGAAGGCGTTTGAGGAAATATTTAAGGTGAAGGTAGATAAAATATCAACAATTACACAACCCGGTAAGTGGAAAAAATATGGTAAGTCTGTAGGCATGACTCAGGCGATAAAGAAGGCCATAGTGACACTTAAAAAGGGTGAAAAGCTAGACTTTATAGAAGGTGTATAAATGGGAGTAAGAAGATATAAACCAACGTCACCTGGCAGACGGTTCCAGACGGTTTCCGACTTTGACAATGTAACCGCGGAAAAACCCTATAAACCTCTGACTGAACCTGTAAAAAAGACAGGCGGCAGAAATAATACCGGCCGTGTGACAGCGTGGCACAGAGGCGGCGGTACAAAGAGACAGTACAGAATAATTGATTTTAAGAGAGATAAGGCAGGGGTGCCGGCAAAGGTGGAGACCATAGAGTACGATCCTAACAGAACGGCGAGAATTGCCCTTTTAAAGTACAGAGACGGTGAAAGACGCTATATAATTCTGCCGATGGGATTAAATGTCAATGATGATGTCATAAGCGGCCCTGAGGCTGAAATAAAGCCGGGCAATGCCCTGAAGCTTAAAGACATACCTATAGGGACGGTAATTCATAATGTGGAGTTGAAGCCGGGCCAGGGCGGCAAGCTGGTAAGGGGAGCAGGCGGTTCAGCTCAGCTGGTGGCAAAAGACAAAGGATATGCACAGGTGAAATTAACCTCCGGAGAGGTAAGGTTAATCCCTATGGACTGTATGGCAACGATAGGGCAGGTTGGAAATGCCGAGCATGAGAATATATCAATAGGCAAGGCGGGAAGAAACAGGCTTAAGGGTAAGAGGCCAACAGTCAGAGGTGTTGCCATGAATCCGATAGATCACCCCCTTGGCGGTGGTGAGGGTAAGAGTTCCGGCGGCAGGCCGCCGTGTACGCCGTGGGGGACGCCTGAGGGAATTAAAACCAGAAAAAACAAGCGCACTGACAAGTATGTTGTCAGGAGAAGGAAATAAGAGGGAGTAGGTATGCCCAGGTCGGTAAAAAAAGGTCCGTTTGTAGAGGAAAAGTTGTTACTTAAGGTGACAAGAATGCACGAAAGCGGCGATAAAAAGATAGTTAAAACATGGTCAAGGCGGTCAACCGTAGTACCTGAGTTTATCGGTTACACGTTTGCAGTCTATAACGGCAAGAAGTTCATACCGGTATATGTAACGGAGAATATGATAGGCCATAAGCTTGGCGAATTCTCTCCTACACGGACTTTTAAGGGACATTCCGGCTCGGATAAATCCGCAAAAACCTCGAAATCTACATCGGTAAAGGGTAAATAATGGAATCGAAAGCACTTTTAAGGTATGCACGAATAACACCGCAGAAGGCAAGACGTGTAGTAAGGCTTATAGCCGGCAAGAGGGCCGGAGAGGCTATGACGATGTTGGAGTATATGCCCTACAGGGGGGCGGTACTTATAAAGAAGTTGCTAAAGTCTGCTATGGCAAATGCTGAGCAGCGTGATGTTGCCGAGCCGGACAATATGAAGCTACGGCGGATTTATGTTGATGAGGGTCCGATGATGAGGCGAATTATGCCCAGGGCAATGGGCAGGGCAAATGTAATCAAGAAAAAAACGAGCCACATAACAGTGGTTCTATCAGAGTAATGGAGGTGGCTTTTGGGCCAGAAGACACATCCCATAGGTAACAGACTAGGAATTATAAAGACGTGGGAGTCTAAGTGGTACAGCAAGAGTGCTTATGCCCTGCAGTTGCATGAGGATTTGTATTTACAGCATTACATAAAAGAGAAATTGTATCATTCAGGGATAAGTAAGGTGGAAATTGAGCGTGCAGGTCAAAAAATAAAGATAATAATACACACAGCGCGCCCGGGTATCATAATCGGTAAAAAGGGTATAGAGGTGGAAAACCTCAAAAAAGCGATAGAGTCGTCTATAACAAAGCAGGTTAGCATTGATATAAAGGAAATAAGAAAACCGGAGCTTGATGCTCAGCTGGTAGCAGAAAATATTGGGATGCAGATAGAAAAACGTGTAGCCTACAGGAGGGCGATGAAGAAATCGGTGCTCTCCTCGATGCGATTTGGAGCACTGGGTGTAAAGATTGCCTGTGCCGGAAGGCTTTCCGGGGCGGAAATAGCCCGTACAGAGTGGTATAAAGAGGGTAGGGTGCCGCTTCACACCTTCAGGGCGGATATTGATTACGGCACAGCCCGGGCAAAGACAACTTATGGAATAATCGGTGTGAAGGTGTGGATATACAAGGGTGACATATTGCCGGAGACTAAGGGCACAGCCTGAGGATTAAGAGACAGAGAGGGTAAGGAGCAAACGATATGTTGATGCCTAAGAAGGTAAAGTACAGAAAGATGATGAAAGGTAACATGAATGGTAAGGCTACCCGCGGCTCGGAAGTCTCCTTTGGTGAGTATGGCCTAAAAGCTCTTGAGCCCGGCTGGATATCAAGCAGACAGATAGAATCTGCCAGGGTGGCAATAACCAGATATGCTAAGAGAGGCTGTAAGCTTTGGATAAGGATTTTTCCCGACAAGCCGATAACGAAAAAACCGGCTGAAACCAGAATGGGTAAGGGAAAGGGAAATCTTGAATACTGGGTCGCTGTGGTTAAACCAGGCAGGGTGCTCTATGAGGTATCCGGTGTAACGGAGGAGACGGCAAAAGAGGCCATGCGTTTAGCCTCGTTTAAGCTTCCTATATCAACAAAATTTGTAAGGAGAGAGGAGGCTGTGCTGTGAAAGTGGCGGAGTTAAAATCCATGACAGGGGAAGAACTCGATACTAAGGAAAGGGAGCTGAGAAAGGAGCTCTTTAACCTCAGGTTTCAGGGTGCAACAGGCGAGATACAAAACCCGATGCGCAGCCGTGCAGTGCGGAAAGATATTGCAAGGGTGTTAACGATAAAAACACAACTTAAGACGGGGAAATGAAGAAATGCCTAAGAAGCTATATACCGGAGATGTAATCAGTGACAAGATGGATAAAACGGTAACAGTGGCGATAACATCCCTGTACCAGCATCCACTATATAAAAAGACAATGAAACATACATTGAAAGTAAAGGCACATGATGAGAAGAATATGTGTAAGGCCGGTGATAGGGTCTCAGTAACGGAGTCTCGGCCTCTTAGTAAAACAAAACGTTGGGTTGTTGTAAATAAACTGGAAAAGGGGCACGTGGATGATACAGGTTGAGACAGTGCTTGATGTTGCTGATAATTCCGGTGCGAAGAAAGTGCAATGTATTAAAGTGCTTGGCGGCTATAAGAAAAGGTATGCACGCATTGGAGATATAATAGTGGTAAGCGTAAAAGAGGCGATACCGTTAAGTAACGTGAAAAAGGGTTCGGTGGCAAAGGCGGTTGTTGTAAGGACGCGTAAGGAGACAAGACGGGCTGACGGCACCTATATAAGGTTTCAGCAAAATGCGGCGGTTTTAATAAACGCTGCCGGCGAACCTATCGGGACGAGAATATTCGGTCCTGTGGCAAGGGAATTAAGGTGGAAGGAGTTTACGAAAATAATATCTCTTGCACCTGAAGTGCTGTAATGAGTAAAGAAAGAGAGACTGTGTGCGGTGAAGTAGTAATTGCCTGAGATGGTGGCTTTGGAGAAATTAAGGTGGTGAGACAATGGGATTAAGCATAAGAAAAGAAGACACGGTACTGGTACTGACCGGCAAGGAAAAAGGCAAAAGAGGCCGTGTCATAAAGAGTATGCCTGAGAAGGACAGTATATTGGTGGAAAATGTCAATATAATAAAGAAACATATGAAGCCAAACAAGAAATATACGCAGGGAGGGATAATAGAGAAGGAGTTCCCTCTGCATATTTCCAAGGTAATGGTGGTGTGTACCCGATGCGGCAAACCAACCAGGATAGGCAATAAAGTGCTTGAGGGCGGTAAGAAGGTCAGGGTTTGCAAGAAATGCAAGGAGGTTATGGATTAGAAGCTATGGAAGTGCGCCTGAAAGAAAAATACACTAAGGAAATAGTGCCTAAGTTGATGAAGGACTTTTCATATAAAAACATAATGCAAGTGCCCCGTCTTACCAAGGTGGTGCTTAATGTCGGTCTTGGAGAGGCGATACAGGACATAAAGCTGTTGGATGCCGCTCAGAAAGAACTTGAGGCAATCTCAGGGCAGAAGTCTGTTGTAACAAAGGCCAAAAAGTCTATAGCGGGGTTTAAGCTGAGAAAGGGTATGCCTATAGGGTGTATGGTTACTTTGCGTGGGGATATGATGTATGAGTTTCTGGATAGGTTTATATCACTGTCGTTGCCCAGAATCAGGGATTTTAAAGGTGTATCAGGTAAGTCCTTTGACGGGCGCGGAAATTTTGCAACCGGAGTCAGAGAGCAGTTTATCTTTCCGGAGATAGATTATGATAAAGTCAACACAGTGCATGGGTTAAATATTGTTGTGTGTTCAACGGCAAGGAATGACAAGGAGTGTAAAGCACTCCTTAAAGAGTTTGGAATGCCCTTCAGGGACTGAGAGAGTTGCAGAGACAAACCGGAGGGGTTCGGTGTGATAAGGTGATTGGAGGATAAATGGCAAAGACGTGTATGATAGAGAAGTGTAAAAGGACGCCTAAGTTTAAAGTAAGGGCGTACAACAGATGCCATGTGTGCGGAAGGCCCCGCGGCTATTTAAGAAAGTTTGGGCTTTGCCGTATATGTTTCAGAGTATTGGCACTACAGGGCAAAGTCCCCGGTGTTGTAAAATCGAGTTGGTAGAGGTATTAGACCATGATGACTGATCCAATAGCAGATATGCTAACAAGAATGAGAAACGCTATAATGATTCGGGCGGAGAAGGTGGATATACCGGCATCCCGGATTAAGCTTGAAATAGCTAAGTTATTAAAAGAAGAGGGTTTTATAAGAGCGTACAAGATATTAAAAGATAAAAAGCAGGGAGTACTGCGGGTGTCTTTGAAGTATGTGGAAAACAAGAGTGTAATAACCGGGCTTCAGAAGGTTAGCACGCCGGGACGCAGGGTGTATAAGGGTTATAAGGACGTGGAAAGTGTAATGGGTGGCGTGGGGATGGCAATTCTAAGCACGCCTAAGGGAATTGTGACGGATAACACATGCAGACAGGATAAAGTGGGCGGAGAGGTAATAGCCCATATCTGGTAATTACCGGGGCGATATTGCAGCCCCCTTGTGAGCGACAGGGAGAGCAGGAAAGATGTCAAGAGTAGGAAAGAAACCGATAGACATACCGGCAGGAGTGGCGGTAAGTATAAACGGCTCTGATGTGCTTGTAACCGGGCCTAAAGGGAAGCTGAACTGGAAAAAGCCTGACGGCGTTACGTTGATGCTCACAGGCAGCACCCTGACAGTGCAGAGGGAAAGCGATAAGAAAGAGCACAGGTCGCTTCACGGTCTCACACGCACCATTATAAGTAACATGTGCACAGGGGTTTCAGCGGGTTTTACCAGAAGCATGGAGCTTGTAGGGGTTGGCTATAGGGCACTGGTTAAGGGAGACAGGATAGAGTTTACAGTAGGGTACTCGCATCCGGTTGAGATGGTGTTACCTGCCGGGATAAGTGCCGAGGTTGACAAAAAACAGACAAAGCTTAGTCTTAACGGAATAGATAAGGAATTGCTGGGGCAGTTTGCAGCTGATATTCGCAGTATCAGGGTGCCGGATGCTTATAAGGGTAAGGGCATAAGGTATGCTGAAGAGGTTATAAAGTTAAAGCCCGGCAAGACAGGCACGAAGTAGGGCTTTAAGGAGGCTTAGGCAAGTTGAAGAGAGATAAGATTGAATTAAGGGAAAGAAGGCATTTAAGAGTAAGAAAGAAGGTTGTTGGAACTCAACAGAGGCCCAGGCTGACTGTCTATAAAAGTTTAAACCACATGTATGCTCAGGTCATAGATGACACAACGGGGCATACGCTGGTAAGTGCCTCTACAGTGGAAAAGGAAATGCGGCAGTTACAGAGCCACAAGGGTAATGTTAAATCGGCCAGGCTGATAGGGGATATGATAGCCAAACGTGCAAAGGACAGAGGAATTCTGAAGGTGGTATTTGATAAAGGTGGATTTAAGTATCATGGCAGGGTTGCAGCTGTGGCCCAGGCGGCAAGAGAGGCAGGCCTTGAGTTTTAATCCAACATTGAAACGGAGGCATAGTGAGTAGAATAGAGCACGAGGAGTTGGACCTTCAGGAGAAGGTGGTCTTTATAAACAGGGTTGCAAAAGTTGTTAAAGGTGGACGCAGGTTTTCCTTTAGTGCCCTAGTTGTAGTAGGTGACGGAAACGGAATAATAGGTGTCGGCAAGGGTAAAGCAAATGAAGTACCAGAGGCGATACGCAAGGCTGTGGAGAAGGCGAAAAAGGGTCTTTTGAAGTTTCCGGTAAAAGACGGCACAATACCACACAGGATAATTGGTTATTGCGGTTCAGGGATGGTGGTGTTAAATCCGGGCAGAGAGGGAACAGGCTTGATAGCAGGAGGTCCTGTGAGGGCGGTTTTAGAGGTTGCCGGCGTAAACAATGTTGTAGCAAAGTCTGTGGGCAGCACCAATGCCTTTAATGCAGTCAGGGCAACGGTGGATGGTTTAACAAAACTCAAGGAAACCGATGTTGTGTTGAAACTTCGGGGCCGCACAGACGAAAATCTTCACAACAAAGAGGCAGGTAAGTGATGTACAGGATAACGCTAAAAAGGGGCTATGCAGGATTGACTGAGCAAATGAGGAGAACTCTTACAGCGCTTGGATTGAGAAAACCCGGCATGGTGGTACATAAAGAGAATATCCCTGCCGTCAGAGGGATGATTCACAAGGTTTCACATTTGTTAATAGTAGAAGATGTGCAGGGAAAAACAGAAAGTTAGCGGCAATTTCAGAAGATTGCAATAATGAGGCAATTGGAGGCTATAGAGTGAACATAAATGAGTTAAAGCCGGCTGAGGGCAGCACAAAGGACGTAAAGCGGGTAGGCAGAGGTACTGGCTCGGGGCGCGGCAAGACCTCAGGTAAGGGCCATAAGGGACAGAAGGCACGTGCAGGGGCAGGTAAAAGGTTCGGTTTTGAAGGCGGTCAGATGCCGCTTCAGAGACGCCTTCCCAAGAGGGGTTTTAAAAACATCCCGTTTAAGACGCAATACGGGATTATTAACGTAGACGATATCAATGCACTTGAGGAGCTTAATGAGATAACACCGGAGGCTCTTTTTGAAATGGGAATTATTAAGAAATTCCACAGTGGATTGAAGGTATTAGGCAGAGGTGAGTTGACACGTCCTGTGAAGGTTGTGGCAAACGTTTTCAGCAAATCGGCACAAGAAAAAATAGCACAAGCCGGCGGACAGGCCGTAGTGTTGTAGTCCGGCAGAGGTAGAGGTATTGGGAGCACTTTCCAGTTTTAGAAATGTATTTAGGATAGAGGAGTTAAAAAAGCGTATTTTCTTCACGTTTGCTCTTCTTATAGTTTACAGAATCGGTGCACATGTGCCCACACCCGGTATAAATGGAGAGCAATTAAGCAAGTTTCTCACCGACAGGGGTGGTGCTCTTATGGGTTTTTTTGATATGTTCTCCGGTGGGGCCCTCTCAAGGGTGACAATTTTTGCTTTAGGCATAATGCCATACATTAGCGCATCCATTATATTTCAACTGCTTACCGTGGTAATCCCGGCTGTAGCAAAGCTCGCAAAAGAAGGTGAGGAAGGGCGGAAGAAAATCACTCAATATACCCGCTACGGCACTATTGTAATCAGCCTTATACAATCATTTGGCATAGCGGTAGGGCTTGAAACTATGGCTAACGGGCAGTTTATACAGCATCCGGGATGGGGTTTCAGGATTTTAACAATGTTAACGCTAACTGCAGGGACCGCCTTTATTATGTGGCTTGGTGAGCAGGTAACCGAAAGAGGCATTGGTAACGGTATATCCTTAATAATCTTTGCCGGTATTGTTGCAACTCTCCCTAATGCGATGATAACTACGGCTAGGCTTATAAAGGCCGGTGAATTATCAATTATTCTGGTAATTATTGTGATTATCATGATGATAGCCGTAATAGCAGGCATAATTTATATGGAAAGAGGGCAGAGAAAGCTGCCGGTGCAGTACGCCAAGCGTGTTGTGGGAAGGAAGGTCTATGGTGGGCAAAGTACACATTTACCGCTTAAAATCAATACATCGGGGGTAATCCCGCCTATCTTCGCCTCTTCTATAATAATGTTTCCGGCAACGATAGCAGGGTTTATTGCAATACCTTGGGTTCAAGCATTTGCCAAACAGTTGGCCCCGGGCTCTGCCCTTCACGACTTATTATATGTGATGATGATAGTGTTTTTCTGCTACTTTTACACGGCAATAGTGTTTAATCCGGTTGACATAGCGGATAATTTAAAAAAGTATGGCGGCTATATACCCGGAATAAGGCCCGGCAAAAACACCTCGGAGTATATCTTCAGGGTGCTTTCACGTCTGACCTTTGTGGGTGCTATTTATCTCTCCGTGGTGTGTGTGCTTCCGAGCATTTTAATAAGTAAGTTTAATGTACCGTTTTATTTCGGTGGGACGTCGCTTCTTATAGTGATTGGAGTTGCTCTCGATACGGTATCGCAGATAGAATCACACCTTCTGACCAGATCATATGACGGCCTTCTTAAAAAGGGCAGGCTGAAGGGAAGACGAGGGTAGCTAAAACAAGGCGTAAGTGATTATAATAAAGTCAGAGGATGAAATCAGAAAAATATCAAAAGCATCAAAAATAGTGGCTGAGATATTGGCTAAATTAGGAGATTTTATAAAACCCGGCATAACTACAAAAGATTTGGAATTGTTTTCCGAGAGCTTGATCAAGCAAAGCGGTGGGACACCTGCATTTAAGGGCTATCGCGGGTATCCCTCGAGCCTGTGCGTCTCAATCAATAATGAGGTGGTCCACGGTATTCCATCTGCTAAAAGAGTGCTAAAAGAGGGCGATATAGTCAGCGTGGACATAGGGGTGATTCATAAGGGATTCATAGGTGATGCGGCAAAGACCTATGCAGTTGGAAAGATAAAGCAGGAGGCTAAGAGATTGCTTACAGTGACAGAGGAGGCTCTGTATAAAGGGATAAAAGAGGTAAAAACGACTAAAAGGGTGTCAGATATATCTCATGCGATTCAGAGTTATGTTGAGAGTAACGGGTACTCAGTGGTGAAGGCCTTTGTAGGCCATGGAGTAGGAAGGGAGCTTCATGAAGAGCCTCAGATCCCTAATTATGGTGCTCCGAATAAGGGGCCCAGGTTAAAAAGGGGCATGGTTTTGGCTATAGAGCCTATGGTTAATATCGGTGGCCATGAAGTGAGGATTCTTGATGATGGGTGGACGGCTATTACAGAGGACGGGACGCTATCTGCTCATTTTGAACATACGGTATTAGTTACCGAGGGGGAGCCTGAAGTGTTGACGGCGTGGAAAAATTGAAATATTATAAGAAATCAAGAAGTGACAAGCACAAAAAAGTGACGGATGAGGTGAAGGACTCTACCAGAGAGGATAGCATAGAGGTGCAGGGTACGATACAGGAAGCGTTGCCCAATGCTGTGTTTAAGGTGGAGCTGGAAAATAAGCAGACGGTGACAGCATATGTTTCCGGCAAAATGAGAATTCACTACATAAAGATACTACCGGGGGATAAGGTTTTAGTGGAATTGTCGCCCTATGATCTGACAAAGGGCAGGATAACGTACAGGTATAAATAATGCAGTCACTTTGGCACGTAGTTAAATGTTGAACCGGAGAGGACGCTTTTAAGGAGGAATAGATGAAGGTCAGAGCATCAGTAAAGCCGATATGCTCAAAGTGTAAGTTAATAAAGAGAAAAGGTGTGTTGCGTGTAATATGTGAGATACCAAAGCACAAACAGCGGCAAGGTTAAATGTGAGGGAATAAGATGGCAAGAATAGCAGGAGTGGATTTACCCAGAAAAGAACGGGTGGAAATTGGTTTAACAAGAATCTTTGGAATAGGGAGGCCTACTTCCAGAAAAATCCTTAAAGAGTCGGGAGTAAATCCTGATACAAGGGTAAATAACCTGAGCCCTGATGATGTGGCAAAGCTTCGAGCAGTGATAGACAGGGATTACAAGGTAGAGGGAGATTTAAAGAAAGAGGTCTCTATGAGCATCAAGAGACTGATGGATATAGGCTGTTACAGAGGTTTAAGACATAAGCTGGGTTTACCGGTCAGAGGCCAGAGAACGAAAACGAATGCAAGAACAAGAAGGGGTCCTACTAAATCAGCGATCAAGAAAAAGGGAGGTAAATAATGCCGCCGAGAAAGCGTAAGGGGCCAAAGAAAGAAAAGAAGCGTGTAGCCAGCGGGGTAGCACACGTACAGACAACATTCAACAACACCCTTGTGACGATAAGTGATACGGCGGGCAACGTGTTGGTGTGGTCATCAGCCGGTAGTTTGGGATTTAAGGGCTCAAGAAAGGGAACACCCTATGCAGCCCAGATAGCTGCGGAGACGGCGGCAAAGAAGGCGATAGAGATGGGAATGAAACAGATTGACGTCTTTATAAAGGGGCCCGGGGCAGGAAGGGAATCTGCAATAAGGGCCATTCAGGCGGCAGGAATAGATGTTAATTTAATAAAAGATGTGACACCGGTGCCTCATAACGGGTGTAAACCTCCAAAAAGGAGGAGAGTGTAGTATGGCAAGATATACAGGACCACTTTGCAGATTATGCCGCAGGGACAATGAGAAGTTATTTCTTAAAGGTGAAAGATGCACTACTGATAAGTGTTCTATAGAGAGGAGAAAGACGGCTCCGGGGCAGCATGGGCTAAGAAGAGGAAAGCTTTCAGACTATGCAATACAGCTCAGGGAAAAGCAAAAGGTCAGGCTGGCGTATGGCCTTTTGGAGCGGCAGTTTAAGAAGTATTTTAAGGAAGCCGGTAAAAAACGCGGTATAACCGGTGAGCTTTTACTTCAACTCCTTGAACTGCGGCTGGATAACATAGCCTATAGGATGGGTTTTGCTTCAAACAGAAACCAGGCAAGGCAGCTGGTCAATCATGGGCATTTTGTTGTAAACGGTAGAAAGGTCAACATCCCGTCATATAGATTGAAAGCAGGGGATACTGTGGCGGTTTTTGAGAAAAGCAAAAATATAGGGATATTTGAAGAAAATGTGTCAAAGGCGCAGCATACAGGTGTGCCGTCGTGGCTGCAATTAGATGGAGCGTCGCTAAGCGGTAAGGTACTGCATGTGCCACAGAGGGATGATATACCGCTTGTTGCTAAAGAACAATTAATAGTAGAGTTTTATTCGAGATAAATGAACGGAGGCAATATGTTTCTTGAAAATAGTGGTTTTCAGCTGCCGGAAAATGTTTACCTCGAAGAGGAGACATATACACAGACTTACGGTAAATTGATAGCTGAACCATTGGAACGAGGTTATGGCATAACTATAGGGAGTGCCCTCAGGAGGGTATTACTTTCATCAATTGAAGGTGCTGCAATAACTTCTGTCAAAATAGAAGGTGTGTTTCATGAGTTCTCTACGATAAAAGGTGTTAAAGAGGATGTTGTCGAGATTGTTCTGAATCTTAAAAGATTAAGGTTTAAACTTCATACAGACGGTGAGCTGACAGCCAGGATAAATGTTTCAGGTAAGAGGTTGGTAACTGCGGGTGATATAGAGGCTGATTCCGCTCTGGAGCTTCTGAATCCGGATGCTCATATAGCAACCCTTGACAGTGATTCCGAGTTTGTTGCAGAGCTTACAATCGAAAAAGGAAGAGGTTATAAACAAGCTGAGGATCTAAAGAAAGAAGGCGCTCCTATCGGTGTTATAGCGATAGATGCAGTGTTTACACCTATAAAGAAGGTGGTTTTAAATGTTGAAAAAACAAGGGTCGGTAAAGCCACCGATTACGATAAGCTTATTCTTGAAATATGGACAGACGGCAGTTTGAGCCCAAAAGAGGCTGTAGGTAAGGCAACTGCAATTTTAACTAAACATATGGGGTATTTTAATTTTAACGAAGTCAGGAACAACTCAACGGACTCTGAGGTGATTGAGGAGCCGGCGGCGGAGAGACTGGAGCAGGAGGTTGAACCTGTTGCTGTATTTCAGCACATAGAGCAGCCCGCAGCTTCCGGCACGAAAGACTTTAACAAAAATCTTGTCAAGACGGTTGATGAACTTGAGTTTTCCGTAAGGAGCCAGAATTGTTTAAAGAATGCAGATGTGAAGTATATCTATGACCTTGTCCAGAGAAGTGACCACGATATGCTGAAGATGAAGAATTTTGGCAAGAAATCACTGGATGAAATAAGGGAAGTGCTTTTGAACATGGGATTGGATTTTAACATGAAAATAGATATGGATATGGTAAGAAAGGAATTAGCGGCTAAAAACGGAGGGTAGTGATGCGACACAAAATAGCGGCAAGGCATTTTAACAGAACCGCAAATCAGCGCAAGGCATTGTTCAGAAGCCTGATGGTTGCGCTGATTGAGTATGAGAGAATAGAGACGACAATTACGAAAGCTAAGGCTATAAAGGGCATGGCTGAAAAGATGGTGACTCTGGGAAAACGGGGAGATTTACATGCAAAACGTCTGGCATTTTCAGATGTGCCATGCCGTAAGACGGTTGCAAAGTTGTTTTCCGACATAGCTCCGCGCTTTGGCTCAAGAAACGGCGGCTATGTGAGAATCATAAGGACACGGCGGCGTTTGAAAGATCAGGCGGAGATGGCTGTCATTGAGTTTGTTGATTACGAAAGTGTAAAGAAGCCTTCTGAACCGCAAAAGGAAAAGAAATAATGAATGATGTACTGCTGTTATTAGGTTTTTTGATACTCTGGATAGTTCTTCAGGTTTTTATTTTCCCTAAATTTGGGATAAGAACCTGAGCTACCAACTTCAAGGAGACGTGTTCTCCTGAAACTAAGTACAAACAGGAAAGCGATAAAAAAGATATGAAAGAATAGGAGCAGTGTTTTGTACATCAATATCAATAAGTAAAGTACATATTTTGCTTATAGTGACTATAGCTTTTATATCATTTTTTATACCGGTTAAATTCTTTGAAACTCAGTGTTATGCCGTGGCCGTGCCGGTGCATTAGTGCCGATGAGAACAGGTGGTCTTGGTGACTTATTCCAATTCTAATTCATTTGTTTAACTTTGTTGACTTTGTCACAAGCTCCGGGGCGTCTCCCCTAAAAGGGGAATCCCCTGTAAGGGGAGGCGTCGCTTGTTCCTTGCCGCCTGCGTTTACTTTTGAGTTAGAATTGGAATTACTCTTTTGACTGCTACTTGGCAATAGCCCTCAAATGCCCATATAACGGGCTTCCGATCGGAACGTTATTTTGCATTTCATTATAGTAGAATCAATGCAAAAAAGATTATTGAAATAGTGTAAATAAATAAGTTATTATCAATACAAGTAAATATATGGAGGTAAGGTATTAAACTTATAACTGAAGGTGAAGAGCTGCTGCTTAGCAGGGAGGATATTTTAAAAAGGGCAAAGAAGAGCAAAACACTTGTCTTTAAAGTTGGCTCTGAATTAATAGATGTAAATGAAATAAAGAATATTGATGAATCCTCGGAGTTGATTGCTGTACAGGCAGAGAGCACAGAGGGCTTGAGGATAAACCGCCACAGTGCCTCCCATATAATGGCTCATGCCGTAAAAGAACTTTTCCCCGATGTGAAGGTAACTATAGGGCCTGCAACAGATGAGGGGTTTTACTACGATTTTGATACTGAGAGGCCTATAGGCGAGGATGATCTTACAAAAATCGAAAAGAAAATGTCGGAAATAATAAGGCGTAACACCCTGTTTGTCCGTAAAATTATGAAAAAATCTGATGCAATAGATTTTTTCAGGAATCTGGGCGAACCCTACAAGGTGGAAATAATAGAGGCGCTTGAGGGCGATGAGGTTAGTGTATATGAGGAGGGTGGTTTTACTGATTTATGCCGTGGTCCACACGTACCGTCAACAGGTTATATAAGTGCCTTTAAACTATTGAAAACTGCCGGCGCTTATTGGCGCGGTGACGAGAAAAATAAAATGCTCCAGCGGCTGTATGGCACATCATTTGCGAAGGCAGAGGAGCTTAAAAATTATCTCGATTTCCTTGAGGAGGTTAAAAAGCGTGACCACAGGCGGCTTGGTAGAGAGCTCGACCTTTTTAGTATAAATGAGGAGATAGGTTCAGGGCTGATTCTTTGGCACCCAAATGGCGCAATTATAAGGAAAACCATAGAGGATTTTTGGAAAGACGAGCATATAAAGGCCGATTACAAACTTCTCTACACCCCTCACATAGCACGCATTAACTTGTGGGAAAGAAGCGGCCATCTGGACTTTTATAAAGACAATATGTACGCTCCAATGGACATAGACGGTGTGGATTTTGAACTTAAACCAATGAATTGCCCGTTTCATGTGGCTATTTATAAGAGCGCTCTGAGAAGTTACAGAGACCTGCCTGTCCGCTATGCCGAACTGGGCACGGTTTACCGGTATGAGCGTTCAGGGGTGCTTCACGGCCTTATGCGGGTACGTGGGTTTACGCAGGACGACGCCCATATATTTTGCACTACAGAGCAGATTGAAGCTGAAATACTGACAGTGCTGAATTTCACTATCTATGTGCTCAACACATTTGGCTTTAAGGACTATGATGTGTATCTGTCAACAAGACCTGATAAGTTTGTAGGAACAGAGCACAACTGGGAGATTTCAACAAATGCCCTCAGAAATGCCCTTGAAACTACAGGGATAAAGTATGAGACTGACCCCGGTGAGGGGGTGTTTTACGGGCCTAAGATAGACATAAAGGTTAAGGATTCACTGGGCAGGCAATGGCAGTGCAGCACTATCCAGGTGGACTTTAATAATCCTGAGAGATTTGATATATCCTACAGAGGTGCTGATGATTTGCAGCATATGCCGATAATGATCCACAGGGCACTGATGGGCTCTCTTGAGAGGTTCTTCGGCGTGTTGATAGAACACTACGGCGGGGCGTTTCCACTGTGGCTGGCTCCGGTGCAGGTATCGGTGCTGACCATATCGGAAAGGCACGGAGTTTTTGCCGGTGAGCTTTCAACTTACTTAAGGGCTGAGGGCGTCAGAGTGGAAAAGGACACGGCCAATGAGAAAATTAACTATAAGGTGAGGCAATCAACTGTAAAAAAGATACCTTATGCTGTTATAATAGGGGATAAGGAGGCGGAGAGCGGGAGTGTTTCCGTCAGAAAAAGGAATGGCGAAAATATATTGTTTCTGAGTAAAGAGGATTTTCTGTCTTTTTTACTTAAAGAGATAAAAGGCAAAACCTAAGGAGGTGTTCAATAAACAACAAGGTTAAAGTAAACGAGCAGATTAAATCACCACAGATAAGGTTGATTGATGTTGAGGGGGGGCAGTTAGGGATTGTACCGGTAAAGGATGCAATAAAGTCTGCTAGGGAAAAAGGGCTCGATTTAGTGGAGGTAGCCCCCGGGGCAAACCCGCCGGTATGCCGTATCATGGACTTTGGTAAGTACAAGTACCAAATAAGTAAAAAGCACTCCCACAGAAAGACTGCGGATGTTAAAGAGGTAAAAATCAGACCACGCATCTCAGAGCATGATTTAGACAGAAAGGTCAGACAGATGTTAGGATTTTTAGCTGATGGTGATAAGGCTAAGGTATCAATGTATTTCAGAGGCAGGGAAATAATAAGGCCTGAGCATGGCATGGCTATTTTTGACAATATCATCGAAAAGCTTCAGGGCAGCTACAACATAGAGGTTAAACCCAAGCTCGACGGCAAAAGTATAATTATGGTTGTAGCACCTAAATAACAACGCAATAAGCTAAAATTGAAGTTTTCACAGCCACGCTTGGAGTACTGTGTTCAAAAGCTTTGAGAGGTTTTGAATAAATGTAGAATTTTGGGTTTATGACAATATTTTATTTGGTATTATAATGTATCCTTTGTTTATATTTCACCAGAGTGCGTGGTAGAAAGATGACATCGATAGTCAGCTTAAAAGGGCATTTTGATTCGGCGTAATTCTGAGGCTTGAGCAGTCTTTCAATGATTGTCATTTTGAACTCATACCAAGTTGCATTCATTCGATTAACTTTGTTGGCTTCGTCGAAAGCTCCTTGACGTCTCCCCTAAAAAGGGGAATCCCCTATGATGGGAGGTGTTGCTTTCTCCCAGCCGCCTCGTTACTCTTTTGACTGCTACTTGGTATCAGTTCAGTATAATGTGAAAACGATTCAAAATACAACGTTGTTATATCAAAAAATAATATACCTACTCCCTCCTGAAACAACGCCATGCTGCTGTGACCAACTTGCTGCCGTTTTTAGGATAAAGTCTTATCTGCCGACAGAGGCAATTGTATTTTATGCAAATGTTCCCATTATTTAAGTATTGCTCCGTTACGAGCCGAGACCAATGTGTCGTCTATATATAAATTAATCGTATAGCTTATCGGCCCAGGAACAAAATCTTTCGGCATAGGAGGCGCCGTCAAGTATAACAAGATATCTCCATTTACATTTTCATATTCTCTTACGTTAATATCTTTAGACCCACGAGTTGCTGTTATATTCTTTCTAACATCCTGTATTTTAATTTCATATCTTATAGCATGCTTTTTATCCTTAAATACAGGGAAACCAGCAGTTGTAAAATAAGTAACAAATGCTATTCTCTGATCTTTTCTAATCACAGGCAATGCTCTATACATAAGAATATTCCTTTGTGCTTCTTTTTTTACATTTATTTCCGTATTTATAGGTTCAGCTATCCACGTATATGCTTCTATTGATGGTTTGTATGAATCTATTGTGAAGTCAAAAGGCTTACTCTCTATTGTTCTATTAGTATTTTTAAGCTTTATTCTGGATTTGAGTTGATATTCACCCGGAGTTATATTATCAGGTAATGTTACTCCTTTTTCACATAAAACATTATAGCAATTTTTTTCAACCTCACCTGTTAATAGATAACTTAGGCTGATCTTGCCGTCTTTCACTATCTCAAAAGAACATTCAAATTCCTCTTTTTGTCCTTTTTTAAGGCCAAAAATCGCAAAATCATTCAGAAAAGTTATGTACTGACCGGGTAAAAAATTTCTTTTCTCAGACGTTTCGTAATAGTAAGTTCCTTTACTTGTAATATCTGAAAAAAGGCTTTTGGTGAACCCAAATAGTCTTATGGGGTAGGCTTCTATATTAGACGGTTCCAATAAGCTAAGCTGCCTGCTTTCACTAATCACAACTTTATTGTTATTAAATGATTTCACCCAAATGTTAAGTTTGCTTTTGTTAGCCTGTGTTTCATAAGGAAACTGGAATTCTGTAAATAAGAGTGCCTGAAAGCAATCTGATGTTTCATCGGCATCTCCGATTTTATGTGTTTTGATTATTTCCTTGCCAATATTTATAGGATTATTATTATCATCTACAAAGCGTGCTCCTATTTCAAAGTTATTAATCAGTTTGCGGTTTCCTTCAACAAAAATAGCCAGCGCTAAATCCTCACCCTTAGTTATATCAGTAACATCTTTTTCTGATTCTATGAGTCTAAAATATTCATCTGCCTCACTTGATTCTGTTTGTTTCATTGGATAATTTGGACGGGTCAGTTTTAGTAATGTGATTTTTAAAGGGTTGTTGCTATTAAAGCCGGAACATTGTGGTTTCAATTTCTTCCATGGCTGGAAAGATGAATTTATATTTCTGCGCTGTGCCCAGTATGTTATTATTTGAGTCAATTCTGTAGAGATATCGGTAGAAGTTATAAATCTAGTGTCTTTATCATCCAGATTTTTCATTGCAACACCTGAGGTCTTTTTTATTTCGACATCATAAGATGCTCTTTGTCCGTTAACTTCAACTATAAGTTGGTATTTTCCAGGAAAAATATCGGATGGTAAAACTGAAAAAATAGTAGTGTTATCAGATAGTATTACAGGAATAAGTTTATTTCCAATAGTAACGATATTTTCATTAGGTACAGGGCTAAAGCCCTCTCCCATGATTTTTATTTTTATAATTGAAAGTTTGGAGTCATCTGATTTTGTTTTAACTGGTTCGTCAGAGATTTTCTTTTCTGATTTAGATGTCGCACTCACTTCACTCTCAAAACTATCAAATCCTGTAATCTTCAAGTCAGCTGCAACTGCAGGCAATACATTTTGTATAAAAATAAATACAAACACTGATAAGGCAATCTTTAATAGTTTACAGTTTTTCATTTTTCCCCTCCACTTAATATTTATTTTATTTCACGAACGACCCTAAAGCCAATATATGATTTTGCCTCACCGTAACTAAGTGTAAAGTTATCACATTCCAAATAAGGAATACTCTGATCATATGAACCACCTGCTATATAATGCAAACCACGTCTGCTAGGCTCGTCTGAGTCACCAATCCACTCAAACACATTTCCAGCCATATCATATATCCCAACACCAGTTGCCTTATAACTACCAACAATATTCGGCTCTTCTTTTCTTGTTTCTGAATAGTTCGCGTATAGCTTAACAATTTTAGTCGAATTATCCGTTCCCCATGGGTACTTACCTCCTCCCTTATACCTACATGCTCGTAGCCATTCTTCTTTTTGGGGAAGGCGATATGTTTCCTTTGTTTTGTCACTTAACCATTGCGTAAACCGCACCGCTTCGTCATATCTTACATTAAATACTGGATACTTCTTATTGAGTGGTATTCCTTTATTGTCCGGTTTTTTTATTTTCATTTCTTCACAATAATAATCGTAAGCTTCAAATGTGATTTCATGTTTGCTAATATAAAAACTTTGTATTCCTATTGATTTGTCTCCGGGAACAAGCACCATTTCAGGTTCATAAGAGGGGGGCGGCGGAGGTGTTGGCGACAGTGTTGGTATCGGTGGTTTTTTGAAAGCAGAAAGTACATTTCTATCGATGTAATCTATTCTAAAAACACTTCCTGTGCCTTCTTCGCGATCAAAAGTTAATAAAATACCTGCTAAAAACAATTCTCCATTTTTATCTACAGCGTATAAAGCGCTACCACTATGCCCTTTTTTTAAAATAAAACTTGTATTATCAGGTCTAATTTTTATTGTATCTAAATATGTACTTATTATTTTAACCGACTCTCTGATAGTAACACCACTTTCATCAGTAATTATCAACTGTCCTGAGGTTATATTTTTTATCAACTTATCAAAATTAGTCGTAATGTTATAGGTAGAACATCTCAAATTATTACTATCTAATGTAATAAGAGCAATATCGAGACCTACAAATATTTTGGGGTTACCTGTAACTTTTTTATTATAGGGCAAAGGAAAATATACTTCTACTGGTGGGTTAGCATTTTCTACTATATGTTTGGGCGTTATTACAATGCACTCTCCTTCAAAGAGTTTGGTAATACCCCTTCCTACTTGCTGAATATTTGTCTTAATAAAAACCTCTTCTGCAAATAAATCTGCTGTTTGAAATAACAAATACATAAGGCAAGCTATTATAAAAAACTTATTTCTCATCTGAAGTTTGTTCCTTTTTAAAGCAAAACAGTAACATCGCAGCAATGGTAGCCCTGAAGTTTTCTCCTTTTTGAATAAAAAAGTGTATGCAGCTATAATTGCGCCCAAAATTGCCCATAAAGCTATTACAAATGTATCCTTCATTAGCCTGTTATATATAGTCGTTGAAATACTATAATTGTGGCCGCCAGGTCTGGTTATCTTTGCTTGCTTACCGATAGCCCGGTAAGAAGCTGTCATTGCAGCTCTCTCATCAAGTAAAACAAAACCATATGATAGTGATTCTTCATCTTCTACTTTAATCTGATCTCCTGCATCCAGAGTGTTCTCACCTACATTAAAGACATCACTTAAAATTGTCTTCCCGAGCATTGTAACTTTACCGGAGCGTAAAATTGCTGTGCTCCCCCTCAGTCTGTTCCATATAGTAATACCAAGTCTGACATCTTTTCCGATAATTGGTAGCAATATTGTCTGCCCGTTATTAACATATTTTGTTATATTATCAATAGTTATTCCAATTTTTTTACCTGCTTGAGTACTGGTTAAATCATTTTCACTTAGAAACGTTCCCACCGTTTTATTATCTTGCATGGAGTTAATACTGATTGTCAGAGGACCATTTGATACACGCTCCACAATAACATTAGAAGCTGTTTCTATGGTAAGCAACCCTGTAAATGTTCTTTTTGACGAGTCATCACCATTTTCTAAAATAACAGAATTCTTTAAGCTCCATTCTATCGATTGATTATCATCTGTAATAAATTCAACACGCTCAACCTGAGCTGTAATGCTAAACGTTGTTGGTAAGTCACAGAGTACAACTACAATTAACACAACTGAAATAACTATAAATAAGCATGTTAATATTGCTCTAATATTCATAATTATTGAAAAAATAGTGGCAGCGGAATTAACTGTAGTTTCTGATTTGAGGATGAGAATCTATTAATGGCAAAACCCCCACTTCCCTGGGGCTGCCTATCCAATACACATTCATAGTTATAAGCAATTGAATTATCAGTAATTTTTTTGCAATTTGCTAATTCTGTCTTACCATCGCTACTTACAATGGATACATTATTATCCCAATTTAAATATACGTAATATTTATTTAAATTTCCAGCAGTTACATTTCTCTTCCAACTTGCAAATATTACTTTGTCAGGTATATCTTTACAAGTTTTGTTAAGTGTTGCCAATATTGCTACTTGATTTTCTCTAAGTTTTTTTAATTTACTGCCGTGCTTTGTCTTTGTTGGTAAAAGAATCAATTCATTTTTTTGATTTTTAATATTATATTCATAATTAGCTTTATAACGCCCATCAATTGAGGTTATAGACATACACAACTTTGGGCTTTGTGTTTCAGGCATCAACAAAGTCATAAATTGTGAGTCAATGGTAGAGTTATCCACATTAACCATTGCGCCTACACTAATTGACCCGGCAACAGGTACTTTATCTGTATAATCTTCACTAAAATTCACCATTGTTACTTCCGAAAATGCAATGGCAGGAACAAAGCACAGGATAGCAACTAATAATATTAAATATTTTATATATAACAACATAAAAGCCTCCTTTGAAAATATAATAGCAATAGTAAATCTAAAGTTACAATTCTAACTTGCTTTTCCTCAACAAGTATTCCATATTGCCCTACTTAGATAACAACAACGCTTATACCACTCTGTCACGAATCAAATAGTGTATAGAGTATAAACTATAATAGGCTACAATATATTTTTAAATCTGTCAAGTTAATTTTTGCTCAAAATAGTAACAGTAGCAAGTAGAAAATGTCCGCAAAGAGCGGCCATAGTACCCGAAATCCGACATAGAGGTAAGAAAAACGAGTAAAGAAGTTGAAATTATCTGAGTTAACACATTATTGAAACCTTCCTCACATTGTCTAATAAATTGGATGTGTCTCCATTTAAATTAGTATCTAAAATTAAGATAATCTGTTAAAATAATATACCAAGATGTAATCACAAGATAGAAAAGATGAAAAACAGACAAAACTTTAATAAGGGTTGATAAAACAGATGGTTAAATTAATGGATGGTACAAGGCTTGCCATGGAAATAAGGGGAAATGTTCAACGTGACGTTGAAAACCTTGGTAAAATTGGCATTGAGGTGGGACTTGCTCTTTTACTTGTAGGTGATAATGATGCCTCGTCATCTTATTTCAATGCTACTGTTAAGATATCTAAAAGTATGGGAATAAATGTTTTTGAGTACAAGCTGCCATCCAGTGTATCTTTGAATGAAATATTAAACGTAGTCAATAGTATAAATGCAGATGAGCGGATAAACGGGCTCCTTGTGTTATTCCCGCTTCCCAGGCGAATAAACCCAAGGAGAGTGGTTAATGCAATAGTGCCTGATAAGGATGTGGATGGTTTAGGTTCGGTCTCAGTAGGGCGGCTTAGTGCAGAGGAGTCTATGTTTCAGATTTTTAGGAAGGAGTTCTCCAGCAACCATCAAATAACTCCTAAATCAGCCGATTTTCATACGTGTACGTCTCCGAGTTTTTTACCTTGCACCCCGTTTGGTGTAATCAGACTTTTGGAGTACTACGGAGTGGAGCTTGCCGGTAAAAATGCTGTAGTAGTAGGCAAGAGTTTAGCAGTGGGAAAGCCCCTTGCCATGATGCTTTTGGCAAAAGAGGCAACTGTATCTGTATGCCATAAAAGCACAGCTAATTTAAAGGATTACTTAAAGCACGCTGATATCGTGTGCTCTGCAACGGGAGTGACAGGCCTTATAACCGGTGAAATGATAAAAGAGGGCGCAGTCGTTGTTGATATCGGGATAAATGTACAACCGGACGGAAAAATAACCGGAGACATAGATTTTAATAGTGTGTCGCCAAAAACCTCACTAATAACACCGGTTCCGGGGGGTGTGGGTCCTGTAACCATTGCCACACTTCTTGAAAACACGGTTAGCTCCGCCAAAAGTAACGCACTTCTCAACAACCCGCTTATATTACATTAGGGGATTATGTATATGTCTGTTTCATCAATACCTGATAGATTGACAATTGGACAATACTTAGTTTACAAAGTTTCACAAAAAAAGAGCGGATAGCTTTTTTAGCTTCCGCTCTTTTTTATTTGCAATCGCAACACAATATGACTGTAACTTTTCATTAAGAGACGGCTTAGATCAATACCGGTCTATTTAAGGCCCAAGTCAGCAGCTGCAGCCTTTAAGTCTGCATCATTTGCCTTCACAGCATTCATCATAGGGCTCTTGGAATCCTTAGCTCCTTTAATAAGATCACTGGCAGTTTTAAATTTCTCCAGTAATTTTGCCTTATCGGGAGATACTTTACCATTGTGGCAACCCTGGCATTTTTCATATCCGGCCATTGCAACCGTTGATAAACCAAACACCAACACTAACGCTAAAATCACAGCTTTCTTCATAAAACAATCCTCCTTAGAGTTTTTAAACACAATCCCCACTTATCTCAGTAAGGAAAACCTGCCGTCAATTGAGCAAGATTTATGGCTCTATCACATATGTATAATTTTCAATAACGGTGTTTACCAGAAGCCTTTCACACATATCTTTAACCTGAGCTTGTGCTGCCTCTGTTGAGGCACAGTCCATGGTAATCTCTATGTACTTACCAACCCGCACATCTGTTAATCCATTAAATCCAAGATTGTTAAGCCCATGAAGCACCGCCTTACCCTGAGGGTCAAGAATCTCCTGTCTATGCTTTATGTAAACCTTTGCTTTCATCCGTTGTTTTTACCTTTTCTTTCCGGTTTTTTACTCCGCTGACGCTATGTTCAAGTATTTTGTCTATCTCATCTGTTTCAATATCAAGTTTGCCAAACAGGGACCTTAACTTATACAGCTCATCGGCTATGCTGACTGCTGCCAGTATTGAGGCCTTAAGCGACGGAGTTCCCGGAGCGGCTGCCAGTACCTCATTAATTTTGCCGTCAACATAAACAGCAAGGCTTTTTATATACTCCTCCGGCTCTTCACCCTTAAGTATATACTTCTGCCCTAGTATTGTTATCTCTGCGCTTCCCATTGCTCTATATCTCTAAATGGTCCAATTCCCCGAGGATTGCCTCTATCTGTTCCGCCACAGAGGACTGTTCGCTTGACATCCTCTGTACCTCCCCGCTCTTTGAGTCCAGCTCCGCTCTGAGTTTGTCTATCTCGTCCTGTTTTTCTTTAAGCTGTGCCTCCAGTTCTCCATTTTTTTTCAGAATAGCCTCGTTTTCTGTTTTTAATACCTTTGCCTTCTCTATTACTGCTGAAATTTTTTCTTCAAGATTTCTTAGTTTATCCAATATAAAAAACCCCCTGTTTTTGTAGTTGAGTCAAACATCTTTTTTTATCTGTTGCAAAACATTCTGTTAAGATAACAAATCCGGTTAACTAATGTAAACTGCAATCAGCTGCAAATTTTAAAGACTCCACAGTCGGCTCTAACCGTCTTGCATACTGGTAGTAAGTCTTAAGAACACGTTTTACGTAATTTCTGGTTTCGTTATAGGGAATATCCTCAATAAACTCATCTGTTGATTTATATTTTCCGGCTTCAAGCCACTTTTTAACTACATCCTCTCCGGCATTATAAGAGGCCAGCACAACCGGTACGCAGGTGGTTTCCCTGTAAAGTGTGCCGATATAGCAGGTACCGATAGTTATATTTTTCTTTATGTTGAAAATATCCTTTTCATCCTCAATGCTTTCCTCAGCCGGTTTACTATAATGTGAGGCGGTCTGAGGCATAAGCTGCATAAGCCCTATGGCGCCGGCAGGGGAAAAAGCATCATCCTGAAAATGGCTTTCCTCTCTCATTATAGAAAGTACGATGAGAGGGTTAACGTTAAACTTACCGGTGGCACTCTGTACAATGTCTTTGTGGGCATAGGGGTACAGGAGGCTGTGGAGATAGCTGCCGCCGGAGAGTCTTCCGGCGATATCAACCGAGTGGGAGTATGCTCCGGCTTCACTTAGCATTAAAGCAGCCTTGAAAGCAACATCTCCGGTAAGTTTCTTTGCATTTCTTATAATATGCCTGCTTTCCATCCTGACGGCATCGTCTATTTTTAGTTGCAGCAGTATGGAGAGGCGTTTTAGTTCTTGTTGGTCGGGGCCGAACTCTTCGCTTTCCGAGTAGGTATAAGTGCTTTCCTGATGTACTCTTGAAGGAGCTTTACCAATTCTGCCATGGGCAAGCAGGGAGTAGAAATCCCCCGCTGCGGTTAATTTTGTGTATAGTGCGTCTGTGGGTTTTCCCATGTTTTCAGCACAACGTGCCATCCAGTAAAGGTACTGGCGGTTTGTATAGGTTTTATAGAGTGATTCAAAGCTATCATAAGCTCTACGGTAGTTACCGCTGAGGTAGTAAGTCCAGCCGGTATGCCATCGTGCTTCCTCTTTATTAAAGCGGTTATCCTTCAGAGTGTTAAAAATCGAAAGAGCTTTCTCTGTGTCCCCTGTTCTTCTGAAATACAGGCCGCTTATGAGTGCCAGTTCGGCGGCACGTTCACTTCTGTCGGCATCCATAAGGCGGACTTTTTCATGAAATTCGTCAAATTTCCCGGCCCTGTAGAGAGCCCTTGCTTCGGTGTAGATGTCCCCTGAGCGCTGTAAGTATATGGCGGCCTCGTCGTATTTTTTCTGCCTAAAGAGAGTTCGTGCCAGAAGGGCTGTCAGGGTGGCATGGAATGAGGATGGAGCCTTTTTCCATATTTCTCTCAATTCAATTTCTGCATCCTCATACTTATGCCGTTTCATGAGGTTTTTCGCCCGTTCCACCCTGCTCTCGCTGCTTAGCCTTTGGGTGTCTATAAACGCAGCAGCCTCTTTTGACATACTACCGCCGTTTATGTATATTTTAATAAATTCCCTCTCGGCATCCAATTCATAAGTTCTTTCCTTCAGCAGTTTAGCGTAGGACAGCCTTATGGTGTCATCTCCCGGGTAACTTTTAAGGAATCTTTCATATAAAACAAGAGCCTCGTCGGGATGTTCCTTTTCATCTATTTTCATTTCAAGCAAGAGTGCTGATTTAAATACCGGAGAGTTTCTGTAATCAGCCTTTATAATGCTGATATCTTTTAGTGCCTTTTCATTTTCACCAAGTCCCTTCAGAGCCTTGGCCCGCCACAGATACCCATAATCTGAAAGAAGATTCCGGTTTTCCAAAAAGTGGTCAAAATCCTTTACACTGCTTTCATACTCTTTCTTATCCAGTGCATTGCGTCCGCTTTTCAAATACTCATAAACACTGTCGTAGGCTGATACTGTTGTGCTTAATAACAACAAAAACATGGTTAGCGAAAAAGTGATCTTTTTCATCTAAAGCAGCCCCCTGTCCTGTGCTAAATTAATGATTTTATTAAAGGCGGCAATTCCGTCATCACCTGTGTTTTCCGTATAGTTATTGACGTAAAGTCTGATGTGTTCCGATATCACTGTGTCGTCCATTTCAGCGGCATGGGATTTAATATATGTGCGGGTTTCAGCCGGATGGATGTTAGCGTACCGGACAGAGGCAAGTATCAAGTGTTCAATCTCTGAGATTATACCCTCTCCAAGGGATTTTTTTGCGATGATGCAGCCCAGAGGGATAGGGAGTGCGGTTTCTTTTTCCCACCACGCACCCAGGTCAACAACCTCAGTAAGGCCAAAAGTATGGTATGTAAACCTGCTTTCGTGGATTATAACACCGGCATCTACAACACCGTCCCTTACGGCGGCCATGATTTCATTAAATGGCATTACTAAAACGCTGTTATTGTTTATGGCGGGCTCAAAGAGTTGAGTCAGAAGATATGCGATAGTTAACTTTCCTGGGACTGCTATTTTTTTGCCCTTTAGCTCATCGGGTGACATCCGCTTCTTTGAAACTATTATCGGCCCGCAGGAGCGCCCCATAGCCCCACCTGTTTTTAACATTGCATACTTATCCGTTACGTGAGCATAGGCATAGAAGGAAACCTTTGTGACATCCAATGACTCATTAAGAGCCATATTGTTAAGAGTTTCCACATCGTGTATTTGATGGCTTAATGCAATACCGGTGGCTTTTACGATGCCATGAACGAGAGCGTAAAAAACGTGAGTATCGTTTGGGCATGGTGAAAACCCTAGAGAGAGTTTGTGCATTTTGGTATTAAGACAATCCTCTGCTCTTTGTTATCCCGGAGGCCAGCTCATAGCCCTTCCACCCAGAAGGTGCAGATGAATGTGAAAGACGCTCTGTCCGGCGTCTCTGTTACAGTTCATAACCATACGGAAGCCGCTTTGGGCTACTGCTCTGTCCTGCGCAATCTTATTTGCAACTATAACCATATGGCCTGTAAGAGCGCTCTCGGCCTCTGTCAGCTCAAGGGTCGTGGATATGTGTTTTTTGGGTATAACGAGAATATGCACGGGTGCCTTAGGGGTTATGTCTTCAAAGGCGACAACCTGCTCGTCTTCATACACTACCTTTGCCGGTATTTCCTTTTTTGCTATTTTACAAAATAAACAATCCATGACAGATACCTCCTGCTTTTAGAAATATAACACATTTAGAATGGGTTTGGAAATATAATTTTTGGGAGTTAATACCAAGCTGCAGTCAAACTCATTGAAATAACCTACTTTTTAACCAACCTCTCCAAATGCTCCAGATTATACAGCGCATCCGGATAGCCGGGTTGAAGCTCTATCGCTTTCTGTAAGAATCTGCGGGCCTCTTCTATATTTCCTTTTGCTATAAAGGCTGTACCCAACCCGTTATATGCAGCAGGCACCGTGGGTTTTAGTTTCAGCGCAATGGCGTAGTGCACAATAGCCTCATCCGCCCTCTCAAGCACTACAAGCGCATTGGCATAGTTTACATGGGCTTCCACATATGCCGGATTATACTCCACGGCTTGTTTAAGGTAGCCTGCCGCCTCCTGCGGCTTACCCATTGCCACAAGAGTGGCACCAAGGTTGTTTAAGATAACAAAATTACCACTTGTCACCGATATGGCATGTTTAAACAACGTAACCGTGTTTTGCCAATAAGAAACCTGTTTCTTTGAAAGTATTACATTAAACAATAGCACTATAAATGCCAATGCCCATGCAATGTTTTTTGTTATACCACTGCGAGGCTCCGGTATCGCCATAACCACAATAACAAAAAGCCCAATATACGGTATGTAGGTAAATCTATCCGCCATCGCCTGATTCCCAACCTGAATAAGGCCGATTACAGGTAGCAGTGTAATAACAAACCAAACCCAGCCGGTAAAAAAGTAAGGAGTTTTCTTTATGGCCAATAACGCCCATGTTGTTACTGCAACAAGCGCTAAGAGAGACAAAACCGGTTGCCACAGAGGTATCGTATGCGGCAGCGGATACAATACCGCCAAATCAACCGGATAGAAGAGTTTAAAAACATACTTAACATATGATATCAGCGCATTTTCAATTCTCAAAGCGGCCGGTACATTGCCAAGAGTAGCAACAGCTCCAACCTCCTTTTGGGCAAAAAACGCAGAAATTGCAGTAATTACAGATATGCCGAAAAACGGTATTTTTTCATAAAACAACCCCTTATTTACTTTTAATAACGATTTAACTCCACCGTCAAACTTAAGTCTGCCAAGAGGCCAGACATCTAACAATATCAGGGAAACAGGCAGCGTCACCGCCATCGGTTTTGACATTATGCTAAGAATAAAGGCAAGCATTACAAATATATAATTTTTCAGAGACGGCCGCCTGGCATAACTAAAATACAACGTAACTGCCGCAATATAAAAAAATGCTATGAGCACATCTTTTCGTTCCGCAACCCATGCAACCGATTCCACGTGCATAGGGTGAAGGGCAAAGAGGGCTGCAAGTGCTCCGCTCCTTAATATGTCTGTGTTTACTGTGTAAAAGGCATAAAACAGAAGGATTGAGTTAAAAATATGGATAAGCAGGCTGGTTAAATGGTGGCCACCGGCGTTAGCTCCATAAATTTCAATATCCAGCATATGGGAGAGCCACGTAAGGGGATGCCAATAAAATGAGTATGTCGTAGTAAATGCCCACTTCACATTATCCAAAGTTAAACCATGAATTACCCTCTGATTCTCTATTATATATCTGTCATCATCTAAGTTAACGAAATCAAACCCCCTGACATCTATAAAAACAAAAATCGTTAAAACCGTAATAAATATGATTATGGTGGCAATGTCTCCGTATTTGCCGCTTTTTGTTTTTTCCATAAGTCTGTCATTCTCCTGATTTAACCGTCATACCAAGTTGCATTCATTCGATTAACTTTGTTGGCTTCATCGAAAGTTCCTTGACGTCTCCCCTAAAGGGGAATCCCCTGTAAGGGGAGGTGTCGCTTTCTCCTTGCCGCCTCGTTACTCTTTTGACTGCTACTTGGTATCAGACGGTTCAATTAAAACACTGCGGGTCCTCTGAGAGATAATCCCCTGTTTTAGCATAAGCTATCGCTCTGCAGCCTCCACACTGCCACCTCAGGTTACACTTTCCACATTTGCCTTTTAGTAAATCACGATTTCTAAGCTCCTGCAAAATCCCCGAATTCCATATCTCCGTTAAGTCAGTATCGTGCATGTTTCCAAGAGAGACCGGAAGCCTCCTGCACGGATACACTGTGCCGTCCGTATCCACGCATATTCCGTTAAACCCGATTGAACAGCCTCCTAAAAGCCGTGGATTTACACTTCTAAAAAAAACCTGCCAAAGAGGGTCGCGATATGTCTTTGAGGCCTGCATACCGCTGCGGTTTTCAGAGTGTAACTTCAATTGATAAAATTCCTTAAACAGCGCCCTAACTTGTCTTGCCGTCAACATCGAATCGGATAAGTCCTTACCTGCTCCCTGCGGCACAAGCCGTGAAAATGCAAAACGCCGGGCATATGGCGCAGTAAGTTCAATCGTCTCTTTTAATACCTGATAATTAATATCCGACACTGTCATCATAACGGTCACTTCAATGTCGTGCTCAGAGAGAATTTTTATACCTTCAAGAGCTTTTTTAAATGACCCACACCCTCTGATTTTGTCATGGATTTCCTCAGAGCCCTCAAAAGATGCCTGCACAATGCGGCATCCCGACACACCCAAACGCTTTGCTATGTTATGTGTCATCACTGTTGCGTTTGAGAGCACTCTGACCGGATAGCCGTGGTTTTTAGCCTCTGCAAGGATTGTAAACAAATCCTCTGAAAGAAAAGGCTCACCTCCGCTTATTTGAAATCTGCCCCTCCTGCCGGTTGACTTTAAAAACCGGTTAAAGTTATTCAACACATTCATTAAATCCGCCCTACTGGGTTTTACACTCTTTCCGCCCTCCCTGTAACAGTGTATGCACTTAAGATTACAGTCATCCGTAATGTGCCACTGCAAATAGAAAGGCCCGTCAAATCCCCACACTCTAAGCACAAAGCAGCCTCAATCCCCGCCGCCACCGCAACCGCTGCAGCCACCGCCGCCCCCACTGTCGCTAGTTGAACAACCACTGCAGCTACTGCTGCCCGTATCGCTTGTAGAACCGCCTGTTTCTCTGTAGTATAACGCCTCTGATATGCCTGCAAATACCGTCCCCGCTAAAATTGTCATACCCAATGCTGCAACTGCATAACTAAGCATTGGGTCGTAGTGGCCGTCAAGGCCCGCTATACGGTTTGCCCCTGAGACCCTGCTCTCTAAATGTCTTAAATAAGCCTTGCCTTTCTGTGTTTTTATCGCAGACCTTTGCATAATAAAGGATGATATAAAAGCCAAGACCGGCATTATCAGTGAAAAGAACATCATGCCCTCGCCGCTTGGAAATCTCATATATAAATTAGCCCCGACAAGTGCTATAACTGAAAACACGGCAATTGCTCTGAGGTTATTGCAAAAGCTCTTTGTCTCCAGTGAGCCTTTTATCATGCCCTTTACCTCAAGCGCTCTGAGAGTTTCATACTCAAAGCGTTTTAACAAATCTTTCTGTAGAAATACTTCATTAATAGCGGCTCTTATCCGTACTGTCTCAATCAGCGCCGACTCCGGCCTGGTTAAACCATCGGTTTTGCCGGTGGCTGTCATGTCACGTGAGGCATCAAGTATGATATAGCCCTTCTGTATTAAATCAAATAGACAAACCATGACGGCGTGATTCCTGCCCTTTTTCATATAGGCCGCTTCATACGGTGCCGGTTCGGATGAGTCGGTTGGACGGGGTGCAGAGAGCTTTCTGTATTTCGTTACCCAAAAGGCTAATAAAATTATCCATATGAGCAACGTAATCATAAACAAATTGGAAGCCCGTGGATCAATGAGTGGCTTGAAAGACATACTGAGTGAAGTCTCAGTCACATTACTCTGTGGGAAGGCTATCGCCGGCTTGCCGTTTATCGTTGTCTCCTCCGATGTCAGAAGATTAGACGATACGTTTTTGTAAGTAAAATTTTCAGGAAACACCACAACATAGCGTGACATATTTACCGGTATTTTCCATTTTCCCACCCATGGCAGATTAAGTGTATTAGAGAATATCCCTGATGAAAGGGCGTCATGAATTTTAAAATTAAGAGTTATCTTCTTTTTACCATGTACTATTTCAGGAAACCGGAAGGTTATCTTATATTCGTTTAATTTCTGCACTTCTACCCCAATATCGCCTGTTTCATCCATGGCTCTTACTTCGGATATGTAGTTTGAGCCAACAAATTTAAACCCGTTGGAGAACCTCGTATCGGTTACGAAAGTCATATTCAGAGTTGCGGCAATGTCTTTGTACTGTCCCCCTGAGTTGGGAATAATTTCAAATATGGCCTCATAATTATCAAGCTTAAGTTCAGTAAAGCCCGTTGCCGGATAAATGAATATTAACAACACTGCTAAGATTACAGCCTTCAGGCAAGTTTTTTTATACATAGTTTTTCCCATCCCTCCTTTACAACTTTATAAGTTTGTCCTTTAACACTGAAAACTCCATCTAAGTCCATCCCAAGTGCTTTAAAGGCAAAGACCGGTGCTGCCAAAAAAGCCGGACTCAACGCATAATGAATATCAAAGTGCCTCTCCAGTATGCGTGCAAAACCCACATCATATATCCTCAGCACCGCCCTTATATTGCTGTTCAATGAACGAGCATTTAGTGCTATCTCCAGATTCTTCATGTCCTCATTAGTACAGGCTACTATTGACTTAGCATACTCTATATTAGCATTAATCAGTGTTTGAGTGCTTACCGCCTCAGATATTATTAGCGGTATGCCTGAGTCTTGTACGAGAGGGATATGTTTATTTTCAGGGTTTTTCTCAATTACTACAACCTGCTGTCCCAGCGAAATTAGGTGGTCAAGCACCCTGATTCCCACATCTCCGATTCCACAGAGCACCACGTGGTCTTTCGCATTAAACCGTTTATGCCCCATCAGTAAATCGATGCGCTTCTTTAATATATATCCGGTAAGTATGGCAAAAAACACCGCCGTCACGGTAACTCCCGAGAGCATTACAAACATCCCGATTACTTTAGACACTGTGGAGGAGTCTTTGAGAGAGATATCGCCAAAGCCTACTGTGGTTATCATAGTTATAGTAAAGTATATGGCATTAATGGGGCTTAAGCCGTCATGGTAATGAAAATAAAGGGATGAACCTGTTAGAATTAAAACCAGTGCCGCTACAGTTGTTGTTAGTATGGTATCGCCCTTAAAGAGGTTTCTAAAGTGAAATGGTCTTTTTTCTTTAGCGGCTGTTGCTTGCTCTTTTGCACCACGGCATATTCCTGAAAGCTTTATTGAAATTTCAATACTGCTTATGACAATCAGCTGGTCGATGCTGTTTAAAGTTAGAGTTGGAGGCGGAAACATCTGATCATTTATAGAGATTATCCTTATATCGTAAATCTCCTCCACCTCGGCAACATTCATACCGCCAAATTCAACAGCATTTATGTTATAGATAACAGTTGCTTCTGAGTCAGCCATAAAGGCTGATACAGGAGACTTTAAAAGTGCAAAGGCGGCAAAGGCGGCGGCGGACAGGAGGGAGACGCTGAGCACCGTAAAATTTGGGATTGAGGACTCAAGCTTTTTAGCCATATTTAAATTAAAAAGTCTGACCACGACCTTTAGCTCTCGCTTTAGCTCATATGCGTACATGGCGGCTCTTAGATTAAAAGGTTCGTCCTCGGATGGAAATATCGCTGCCGTTACGCCCTCAAGCGTATCACCGTTAAAAAGCAAATGCAGGTTATCCAGGTCGGCTGCCATATAGTTTATACCCTTTGCCTCCAATGCATTTACATAAACAGAGTTTTCCTGCAAAAAAACCTTGCATGGTTCATTTATAGATTGCAGAAATTCTGCAATACCAACACCGACATTAGAAATACCTACGATACAGACCATTTTTTATCTTAGTGTAATGACTGAAGATAAAGCAACGCCCCAAGGATCAAAAAACGTACACAAGTTATGCTGGATTAAGGGAAAAAAGAGCACAGGATCAGCCTATTATAGCAAAAAGCAAAAGTATGTTCTTATTGAATTTATTAAAGAAGAGATTGCCACACCCCCTGCGGGGGTTCG
>JAMOBJ010000034.1 GCA_039908095.1 Nitrospirae bacterium YQR-1 | reverse complement strand
TTGACAACGAAATTTTGCAAGCCATTATAAAAAGGATATAACTCTGAAAAACTATCGCAAACTTCTGCAATTAGACAGTAGCTACAGCATGGCTACAGATAATTCAGGCTGTTGGTAACGAAATTTGGAAAAGAAGATACTCACCCATTATTATGAAAAATTCTTACTGGGCATAATACCTCTGTTTTTTATTTCTATCATCGGTACCATTGGATACTGGTATATAGGAAATAAAAATTACTCTTTTATAGATTGTTTTTATATGACCTTTTCAACCATTGCTACAATCGGCTTTGGTGAGATAATAGACATGTCACATAAACCCTACGGCAGGGTCTTTACAATCTTTCTTGCATTGACGGGCATTGGAACAATGAGCTATTTACTTTCAAACTTCACAGCTTTTATCATAGAGGGAGACCTAAAGGAGGCATACTGGATAAATAAAATGGAAAACAAGATAAAAAAACTGTCTAATCACTATATAGTCTGCGGAGCCGAGGGCAACGGCTTTTATATAGTGGATGAATTAAATGCTACTGCGAGACCGTCAATCCTTGTAGATATTGATAAGAAAAAAATTGACAGAGTGTTGGAACTCTGCCCCGCACAACTGTATATACAAGGGGATGCCTCTGACAACAACGTGCTGCTTCATGCCGGCATAGAAAGGGCAAAGGGGCTTTTTGCCGCAGCAGGGGATGATAACCTGGACCTTGTCATATGTCTAAGTGCACGGCAGTTAAACCCTGATATTAAAATAGTAGCCCGCTGCAGGGAACTCAAAAACATTGCCAAGATGGAAAGAGCAGGGGCTGATGTGGTCGTATCCACACACTTTATCGGCGGAATGAGAATGTCCTCAGAGATGTTCAGGCCGGCTGTTGTTTCTTTTTTAGACATTATGCTCAGAGATAAATCCAAAAACCTCAGAATCGAGGAGTTCACGTTACCGGAGAGTTTTAAACCTAAAAAATTAAGCTCTATCAGCCTCAACGCACATCCCGATATTTTGCTTCTTGCTGTTAAAACCGACACCGGCTGGACGTATAATCCCAAAGAGGATTTCCTTATAAACCCCTCAGATACGTTTGTGTTCCTTGCTACACCTCAACAAAGAAAAGACATTCGGGAGGAACTAAAGGATATATAAACTAATACCAAGCAGCGTTCATAGATGTAATACCAATTCTAATCCTTTTTAAGTAAGCCGATTGCGCCCATAATGAGGATGAATGTACCGAAAAAAGCATAGAGCGGCATACCCCATTCAGTTTTTTCAAATGTAGCGATAAGGAATTCACGCTTATAAACATACCCCCAGAAAAAAACAAAACAATAGGTTATGACAAGACCCATACGAAATTTTCCCAGAAGCAAACAAATCGAATTTGCCGCAACAAACAATAGTATCTGTGCAAGGGGAATTGAGAATTCCTTGTCATTTAAAAACCCTATCAGAGTGCTTTCAGCCGCCATAGCCATTTCTATAGTACAACATTTTATAAAATTAGTGCAATTTACATCAGCACTATAAAAAAACTATAAAAAAATGCTAACATACCTATAGCCGGTTTGTTATCCATGCCGGCAAGAAGAGAGCTTGACAACCGGCGTTGCCGGTATATTATTTGAAAGGATGGACTCTACAGGTAATGGGTGAAGTGGCGGAGTCTGAAGATATGCAAGAGACACAAGCGGTTTCCGTAGATAAGTACAGGAACCTTGTGGAAAACATGCGTGACTTTGTGGTGGAAATTGACACTAACTGGCGAATCATTTTTGCTAATCATTCCTTTGCCTTAAATACAGGTTACTCCGTTGACTCTCTTTTATATACAGACATAATGGCTTATATCCATCCTGATGATATTAGCAAATGTATGCAAATAGTCGAGAAAAATGAGCTGCTTCGTTCTTCTTTAGAATACCGTTTCAGAAAAAATAACGGGACATACATGGATTTGGCGACAAACACCAATATTCTTTATGATGCAGAGGGGAACCTGACTTCCTACCTCATGGTTTCTTTCGACATAACCGCAAGAAAGCAAGCTGAGGCACAGCTTAAAATAGAGAAAGAAACGGCGGAGGCAGCCAATGTTGCAAAAAGTGATTTTATAGCCGGTATCAGCCATGAGCTCAGAACTCCAATGAATGGAATAATCGGCATGACCGAGCTTACCCTTGAAACTGAATTGTCTTCCGAACAGAGACGTAACCTTGAAATGGTCAGAGATTCTGCGCATTCTCTGTTGCATTTATTAAACAGCGTTCTTGACTATTCTAAAATGGAAGCCGGCAAATTTGAGCTCGACAGTACCGAATTTAATCTCTATGACACGGTGGAATCAGCCCTTGATCCTCTGGGCGTTCAGTTCCAGAAAAAAGGGATAAAGTTACACTGCATTATAGAGCCGGACGTTCCGGTAACTGTAATAGGGGATCCTTCAAGATTAAGGCAGATAATCATAAACATCTGCGGTAACGCTATAAAGTTTACAGAAAAGGGTAGTATAACACTTAAAATGAGCAAAGAGCGGGCGCCGGTTGCGTTAAACGGCACTGTCATGCTGAGTTGTACCATAACTGACACCGGCATAGGCATACCAAAATCAAGGATTGGGGCAATTTTTGACAGTTTCACACAGGCAGACCGTTCAACGGCCAGGAAATACGGCGGTACTGGATTGGGTCTTACGATAACCAAAAAACTCATTACATTAATGGGCGGCACTATAACTGTAACCAGCACTGTAGGGGTGGGTACGGCTTTTCGCTTCACCATTGTCTGTCGTGCCGTTACAGAGCACGGGGTTCAGCTTAAGAAAGGTTTGGCAAGGGTATTTTCCGGTAAATCCGTATTAATTGCCGACTCTGACGAATCAGGCAGAGAGGCTTTAAGGAATATGTCAAAGTGGTGTGGTTTTAGCGTCTATGAGGCTGAGAGTGTTTCTGAAATGCAAGAGGCTTTTAATCGTGCAGCAGCCTCGGGAACACCGATAAATCTGGCTATAATATCGCCTGAGTTAAGGGATTCCGACGGTCTTAGTGCAGTGATGGATATAAAATCAGAAAATAACCGGCCTGAGCTTGAAATAATCATGTTAAATTACGGATTCAGTCCTGGATTTGCAGCAAAATGTGCCCAGATAGGTGTGTCGGTTACACTGTCGATGCCGGTAAAATATCAAGCATTTGCCGAGACAACGTGCCTGGCTCTCAGTGGACAGCAGAGTGAGACACTAACTGCCGAAACAACGGTCACACTGGAAAAACACAAGACTATGAAAATACTTCTTGCCGAAGATAACGTAGTAAATCGGGAGCTGGCAGTCAGATTAATGAAAAAGAAGGGACACACGATAGTAACAGCCGTCACAGGTAAGGAGGCTTTAGAGAAACTGAGCACCGATGGCTTCGATCTTGTCTTTATGGATGTTCAGATGCCTGAGATGGACGGCTTTGAGGCTACCGGTATAATTAGAAGTGGGAAAGACAAAAGCATAAACAAAGATATAACGATAATAGCAATGACGGCACATGCGATGAAAGGCGACAGGGAAAGATGTATAGAGGCCGGTATGAATGATTTCATATCCAAACCCATTGCAGCAAGTGTGCTTTATGAAATCATAAACAAATATGCTCCGGTTGAGACCACTGAAAGTGCAGGGCGCAGTGAGGCGGTCAGGGCTGTAAAACCAAAGCTTATTGCTTTTGACGTTGAGGATTCTTTAAGTAGGCTGGGAGAGGACGTTGAGTTGCTAAAAAAACTTTGTGCGGCTTTCTTAGATGATGCACCAAAGCAGATAGAGAAGTTAAAAGCACTAATCAGAGGTACCGATGCCCGTGCAATTGAGGCGCAGGCACATACCATAAAGGGCATGGCTGCCAATATCGGGGGCTCATTAGTAAGAAATGAGGCGTTAAGAATGGAATTAGCGGCAAGAAAACCTGACATGGAAAAGGTGCGCTCTGTTTTTACTAAAATGGAATTAGAAATGAAAGATTTAATTGCGGCGGTTACAGAATATGCTGCAGGAAAATAGACGGGAATTATTATATAATTTAAAGAATGGAGGTAGCACTTTATGAGGATACTTATAGCAGAGGATGACTTTACAAGTCGCACATTGTTGCAGCATTTTTTAACACCATTTGGGGATGTGGACGTTACAGTAAACGGGGCGGAGGCGGTAGAGGCCTTCATGCTGGCTATGGATGAGGGACAGGGCTATGATCTTATCTGTCTTGACATCATGATGCCTGAACTTGACGGGTTAAAAGCGTTAAAAAATATTCGTGACAAAGAAAAGGCGATGGGAATTACACCCAATGATGAGGTTAAAATCATCATGACAACCGCCCTTGATTCCGCCAAAGATGTACTTGATGCTTACTACCGCGGCGGCTGTAACGATTATCTTACAAAACCCATTGATACCAAAAAACTGAAATCACTGATGGAAAACTACGGTTTTATCAATGATTAATTAACACCGGTACACAGGTGGGTGTTTTTGATTTTATCAACCGTTTGGCAGGTGGTTTCTTTCATATATCCGGAGGGTCTGCTTTCCCTTCGGAGTTTTTACAAATGCAGCCGCTTAAAACGGTTTTTGAGCAGGTATGGATAGATATTAAACCATCGTACGGAGCGCCATACCGTGTTTATGCCCATGTGCACAAGCCCATAGATGCGAGTAAGCCGCAGGGGAAATATCCGGGCGTGGTAATTGTGCCGGGCGGTGGCAGCTGTGGAACAGATTATGACGGCAACACTGAGGTTACGGCGGATGATGTAGCCTCTTTAGGGTTTATAGTGCTTCATTATGACCCTTGCGGGCGTGGTAAAACAGGAGGCATTGAGGATTATTGGGGTGCTAAGCATCAGGAAGAATTAGCGGGTGCTATTGATTTTTTTTCAGAACTGACGGAAGTTGACTCTCAGAATCTGGGAATTTTGTCTTTTTCTATAGGGATAACGATAGCAACAGGCGCACTTGCACGATTTCCGGTAAAAAAAGGGACAGTCAGGTATATTTTTGATTGGGAAGGGCCTTCAAACCGTGTAAACATTACAAAAAATGACACTCATAAACCATTAAAAGATTTTCCGTCCTCAAATCACCAGTTTTGGAGAGACCGAGAGGCGGCGGCTTTTATTGGTGAGATTACCTGCGGATATTTCAGATATCAGGCTGAAAATGAACATATGCAGGGCAGATTTAAGGGCCACGCCGTGGAGCTTCTCAACGGTGCTGCAATGGGAAAAGCCGCATGGAGCCGCTGTAACGATAACCCGGCTGATATTATTTACGACTACGATAAAATAGATTCATACCACTGGATACCGGAGAGCCTTAACCACAAGGGCCGAATCCTCAGGTATCTCCTTGAAATTGTAGAGCATAATAGTTGTGTGACACAGTTAAATACCACCTCAAAATCTACCGTGACGTGGACCTCTACCCCCGCCCCCACTTCAAATGGATCAACTAAACTTACATAATCTTCATACTTATGTCCACAGCCTGTGCCGAGTGTGTAATAAAACCTGTTGAAATAACGTCAACCCCGGTCCCTGCTATTGCCCTTACATTTTCAAGTTTTACATTGCCGGAGGCCTCAGTGACAACACTGCCGCTCTTTGCTCTGATAACCCCGACAGCCTCTTTCATCTGCTCAATATCCATATTATCCAACATTACGGCGTCAACGCCGCAACTGAGCGCCTCATCGAGTTGTGCAAGGGTTTTTACCTCAACCTCTGTTTTTGTCAAAAACGGAGTATTCTTTGCGCGTGCCACTGCCTTTGTAATTCCTCCGGCGGCCTTTATATGGTTGTCTTTAATTAACACTCCGTCATAGAGTCCGAACCTGTGGTTTGCCCCGCCTCCCATTGTTACAGCATACTTTTCCATGTACCTCATATTGGGTGTGGTCTTTCTCGTATCAAGAATTTTAACCGGAAGGTCTTTGACCTGAGACACAAACTTTGCAGTCAAAGTTGCAATCCCCGATAACCTCTGAATCAGGTTAAGAGCTAATCTCTCCCCCGTAAGTAATGAGACGGTTTTACCCCTGACTATTGCTATTTTATCGCCCTTTTGCACTGCTGTGCCCTCATCTGCTAAGACATCCACTGTTACAGATGTATCGAGAACCTTGAAAACCTCTCTGAAAAAAGGCATTCCGGCAACAATCATATCCTCCTTGGCAAACACCACAGCCTCCGCCTCTGTTGCCTCATCAATGGTGCACATGGTTGTTATATCCCCATGGCCGATGTCCTCTTCTAAGGCTTTTTTTATAAACTCAGACACGGAAGGTGGTATCATCGTGCTTCCTTAAGCCTACTTATGTTTTCCAGTATTCGGTCTCTCTTTAAAATATGCTCATTGTACCGCAGCCTCTCTTTATCGACAACAGCTTTAGGAGCACGCTCTATAAAGTCTTCATTGGAGAGTTTTATGTTTAAGCCGTGGATAGCCTCCTCAACCCTCTTTAGTTCCTTATCAAGCCTATCAACCTCTGTGTCAATGTCAAACAGTCCGCTTAAGGGAACGTATATTTCCATATCCGTCTTAACCGAGGTAACCGAACCCTTTGTCTTTTCTATGCTATCCCCTATCTCAAGGCTTTCCGCCTTAGTGAGAGTTACAATGAAATCTTTGTTTGCTAAGAGATTTACCTTTGCAGTGTGTGAAAAAGTCTTGATTAAAACCGGAATTTTCTTTGACGGAGAAATGTTGAATTCACCCCGGATGCTTCTGATGCCGGTTATGGCATTTATTATGAAATCCATCTGCTGCTGTGCCTCCTCATCCTGTTTTAGCATGTCGGGATAAGGAGTGAGCATTATTGTTTTTCCCTCATGCGGGTAAGAGTTCCAAATCTCCTCGGTAACAAAAGGCATAAGGGGATGTAGAAGCCTGAGGGAGGTGTCAAGAACGTAAAGAAGGCACTTTAAAGTGTCAGAGGCAATCCCTGAAGACTTTTCAAAAGACGTCTTGGACATTTCAATATACCAATCGCAAAACTCATACCATACAAATTGATAAACGGCATTTGCTGCATCATTAAACCTGTACTCATCGAGCCCTTTGTTGACCTCTGAGGCGGCAAAAGCCAGCCTGCTCATAATCCACCTTTGCGGCAGCTGCATCTGTGCAGGCTCTGTAGCACCGAGTTGTCTTTCAATTTCCTCAATAGTTAGTTTTCTATCAAATCCATATTTTTCAATATTAATATTAATAAACCGTGAGGCATTCCAGAGTTTATTAATGAAGTGTTTGTAGCCTTCCACCCTTTCCTCTGAAAACCTGATATCCCTGCCCTGGGCGGCAAAAGCCGCCAGTGAAAACCTGAACGAGTCAGTGCCATACTTATCTATCATAATCAAAGGATCAATCACATTACCCTTGGATTTACTCATCTTCTGCCCCTTTTCATCCCTTATGAGGGCATGAATATAGACGTCATGAAAGGGACTGTCTTTCATAAACTTCAACCCCATCATTATCATCCTTGCCACCCAAAAAAATAAAATATCAAAGGCTGTGACAAGGACGCTTGTCGGGTAAAATTCTCTCAGCTCTTTGGTTTTCTCAGGCCACCCCATAGTGGAAAAAGGCCAAAGCGCCGATGAAAACCACGTGTCTAAAACGTCCGGGTCCCTGATAATGTCAGCATTGCCGCAATGAGGACAACACTGTGGGGCGCTGCTGCCGGAAAAATGTTTAACCGTTATTCCTATCCTGATACTCTGGGCATTTTGAATTATATCGGTATGCTGCACACCGGCCTCTGTCAGCTGAGCATAGCTTCCCTCAGCTAGTCCTCTCATTTTTTTTGAAAGAACCACAAATATGGACTCACCACCAGGCTTACCGTCAGAGCCATTACACTTTGGACAGTACCATATAGGGATTCTGTGGCCCCACCATATTTGCCTTGATATGCACCAGTCTCTTATGCCCTCCATCCATGAGTAATAATTGTTCTTCCATCCATCGGGTATAATACGAATCCTTCCTTCCCTGACCGACTCTATGGCGTCTTTTGCCATGCCTGCAACATTGACGTACCACTGGGCCGTGGGAAGGGGCTCTATTATGGTTTTACACCTGTAACAAGCTGCAACAGAGTGGACATGTTTTTCTTCTTTTTGAATAAGGCCCCTCTCTTTAAGGTCAGCTACGACAAGTTTTCTGCACTCATATCTGTCAAGGCCTGCAAACCTGCGTCCGGCATCCGGTGTCATTGTACCGTCAAGCCCTATGACCGTAACAAAAGGTAAGTTTGGATTCTGTCTTTTGGCTATACCCTCATCGTTAAAATCATGTGAGGGCGTTACCTTCACAGCCCCGGTGCCAAAGGCCGGATCAACCTCCGTGTCGGCAACAATGGGGATGATTCTTTTTGTAAGCGGGAGTTTCAGGTTTTTCCCTATCAGGTGCTGGTACCTGGCATCCCTTGAGTTAACGGCAACAGCCGTATCCCCAAGCATTGTCTCAGGCCGTGTGGTTGCCACCACAATGTGCCCTGATTCATCCTCAAGCGGGTACTTTATGTAGGTAAGTCTTCCCTCAAGTTCCTCATGTTCGGCTTCAAGGTCGGAAAGAGCCGTGTAGCAGCGCGGACACCAGTTGATAAGCCTCAGTGCCCTGTATATAAGCCCCTCTTCAAAGAGGGTAAAAAACACCTCGGTTACAGCCTCTGAGAGCCCCTCATCCAGAGTGAAACGCTCTCTGGTCCAGTCACAGGAGGCTCCAAGTTTTTTTAACTGGTGAATTATCTGCCCGCCATAACTGTGTTTCCACTCCCAGACCCTCCTAATGAACTCATCCCGGCCAAGTTTGTGGCGGCTGAGTCCTTCTTTGTCAAGTTTTTTTTCTACAACATTTTGGGTGGCTATGCCGGCGTGGTCGGTACCGGGAATCCACAACACTTTAAAACCTTTCATCCGTTTCCACCGGCAAAGAGTATCCTGCAGGGTGGCATTTAGTGCATGTCCCATGTGCAGAGTACCGGTCACATTAGGAGGCGGAATTACTATTGAAAATGCCGGCTGCGCACTGTCGGTTTCGGGGGTGAAAAGATTGTTTTCCAACCAAAACTTATACCATTTATCTTCTATTTCCGCCGGAGTATATCCCTTCGGTGGTTCTTTTTTCGTATCTTCCATTGAAGCGATTCCTTTTATACAAAAAATTTTTCAAACACAGCCGCTATGGGTAAAGACTGTGTGTTTAAAAATATTTGTTTAATCAATCATTAACCATGGGTTGCCGGCTTCCTGTCGGAGGTTGATAGCACTATATGAATTCCGATTTTATCTGTTCTATTTCGATCTTTATCAGTTTCTCCGCCATCTGCGGCACTGTCTCCCATATAACCTTCTCAACCTCCTCTCTAAGTGTCGGGATGTTTTCCTCCAGGGTGTTTTTAATGACCCGCTCTGTTATTTCCTTTGTCATTTTAAACATTTCATTAACGGTGTTGGATAATATCCCTTTAATGGTTGCGGATATTACCTGGCTTATTATGGCATCGAGATTAATCTGGCCGATAACATCATTTATTTTTCTGTTTATAGCCTCCGAGACGCGGTCATCGAGACCGATGCTTATATTGTGGAAGTTTTCCTTAACATATGTATTGACCGAGTCCTGAAAAACAGACATAATACGTCCCTCATCAAAAAGCATATCAACCTTATGGTCAAGGCTCCTCTTAAGAATGCTTATAACATCAAAAGAAGTAAGGAGAACGTCTCCCTGCGGTCTGTATGTGGTTTCCACAGGTTGTTCTCTGTATAAATGCTCCTTAGGAGTAAAACTATCTGTATCATCGGCAGTTTCAAAGCTTGATTTCTCATCTTTAACAAAAAAACTACCGGATAACTCCTTCAAATCTTCAAAAGCACCTTTATCATCCTCAATACCTGATAAGTCAATTTGGTCAATAATTTCAGTTGCGCCCACATCCTCATCCAAAAGGTCAATAGTTGGGTCAACATCGCCCTCAGGGAATTCTTTGTCCATGTCGTCAAAGAGAGATGCGATAGATTCATCACCGTTGTCTTTACCATCTTGTTCAGCCGGAGCTGCATCCCCAGTGGTATCAAAATCTGTAAGGATGGACTCTTCAGTTGATTCAGCAACAAGTTTTCTGATATCTCCATCGAAAGAAACGGTCTCCTCCACCATTGTTTCATTAAGCAGTGCCTCTATATCGGCATCGCTCATCATAGAGGTGTTTTCCAGCTCCATAGGTTCCGCATCAGACATATCCCCCATGGATTCCTCCTCGTCACCCGAGAGGCTCTCCAGCACATCTTTAAGTTCCCTTGTGGTTAGATCATTATCCGTGAAATCCTGAAAATCATCTTTTTCATCATGCAGGGAATCATCTTCAAACACGGCGGTCTCTTCCACGTGCGTTTCTTCAAACAGGCTGTCAATGTCTTTTTCATCCATGATAGAGGACTCACCCAGCTCGATGGGCTCCTCCTCAGCGTGAGTCTCCTCGCTGCTATCGCCCAAATCCACAGACTCTGCCGCAGGGGCGGATGGAGAGACATAAGTATGTATCTTATTTAAAAACTCTTTGGAATCAAAAGGTTTGAAAAGGTAATCGTTGGCGCCTACTTCCTTTATTTTTTGCTCATTGAGGGCTTCAAACGCCCCGATAAGTAAAACAAATGGGATGTCTTTAAGGGCTTTATTAGCTTTTACCTGTTTACAGAGCTCGTAGCCGCCAAGCTTTGGCAGCTCCACATCGGCAAGGATGATGTTTGGAACCAGGGACTTTAATTTTTCTAAAGCCTCCTGCCCGTCATTTACAAAAACAACCTCGAAATCCTCTTCAGAGAGAATCAGCTCAACCACCTTGAGGATGGTTACACTGTTATTTACCAGCAAAAGTTTATTAGCCATTAAGCATTTTCATCCCTGGCACTAAAATAAGCCGCAAAAACCCGGAAGATGTATTTTTATTAATTTTGTTAAACACACGGTTTAACAGGAGGAGACGCCTCATGAACCGCCAAAACCGCCTGTCGGCATGGGGTTATTACCATAACCGGATGAAGTATCCGAACAGCTAAAGGTTGAGAACTGCTTCTTTACGTTTGTTGAATTACACGACTTACAAACTGCCCCGGATTCACCCATTTTCTGTAATACTGAAAAGAGATTGTGGCAGTCCTGACACACATACTCATATATCGGCATTAGCTTACTCCTTTTCTACGGTCTTTGTTTTAAGCATATTGTTTATAATAACACAAAATTATAGTTTTGTAAATGTTGGTTTTAACCCCAAAATCCGATATAGAAAATCGAGTCCCCCCAAAAAGGATTTTTAAGAGAAAATTTCAGGTTAAAGCATAACAATCGCTTTTTAATGAGGCCAAGCTGCAGTCAGAAGAGTAACGAGGCGGCTGGGAGCCGGCGCCGCTCCCCTTACAGGGGATTCGGAGAGTACGCCCCTGAGCTTTTGACAAAGCCCAGCGAAGTTAGACAATTGAATGCAGCTTGGTATTAAGTGAAAGCTCAAGAGGGTTTTCCTCAAGCTTCAAAAAGACTATTTTGATAAGGTCTTTAAGACTTAGATTTTTCACGGTAATTTTTAAAACTTCTGGTAATTAGGGGGAGAGGGTTTTAGGGAGAGTGCAAAGCCCTTTCCCTAACCTTCCATCTTCTTTTCTCTTAGTTTTGACATAATTACCGCAAAAGTGTTAGACTTGAGGTTATGAAAATAGCAGTAACGGGTAAGGGTGGAGTTGGTAAGACAACGTTGTCTTCGGTGTTAAGTTACCTTTATGCTAAAGAGGGTAAGATGGTGATAGCCGTGGATGCCGACCCTGACGCCAATTTGGCGACTGCACTGGGTTTTAGTGACAAGGAGATTGCAGGCATTAGGCCGATAGCTGAGATGGCAGAGCTGATAGCAGAGCGCACAGGGGCAAAGCCCGGAGCCATGGGAGGCGTATTTAAACTTAACCCCAGGGTGGATGACATACCGGAGAGTTGCAGCCGTACGGTTGAGGGAATAAAGCTCCTTGTTATGGGTAAGTCTAAGGAGGCCTCATCGGGGTGCTACTGTCCTGAAAATGTGTTTTTAAAACGTCTCCTTAAACACCTTGTTGTGGAGAGAGAGGACGTTGTAGTGGTTGATATGGAGGCAGGGATAGAGCATTTGACAAGAGGAACGGCTGAGGGGGTGGATGCCTTTATAGTAGTTGTTGAGCCCGGCAAAAGGAGCATTCAAACCGCCCTGACCGTCAGGGATTTGGCAAAAACACTCGGCGTTTCCCATGTTTTCGTTGTAGCCGGTAAGGTCAGAAACACCGCTGATATAGAATTTATAAAGAATAATATAGAAGAGATGGAATTAATTGGTTCAGTGCGTTTCAATGATGAAATATCAGAGGCTGATATGAAGGGGCTTGCAGTATTTAGAGCAGCCCCCTCGGCACTGAAAGACATTGAGACAATAAAAAGTGCACTTGATGACAAGATTTCTAAACGGTAGCCGCTAAGTAGTTTGATTCCCATGCGATACCGGCACTGTTTTCATTATGGTTTTTACAATGTTAAAAGAAGAAAAAGCGGCTTTAAGGAAAAAGATACTAAGCCTCAGAGACTCACTTGATGCTGAGGAAAAAAGACAAAGGGACAGCTATATCAAAAACAGGCTGTTTACTTTGGATGAGTTGCGTGGCGCACAGTGTGTCATGTTTTTTGCGTCTTTCAAAAGTGAGCCGGATACGTTTCCTATGATAGAGCAGGCACTTACTATGAAAAAGGACGTTATCCTTCCACGGGTCAACAGGGAAAAACACATCTTAGAGGCTTATAAAGTAACTGGTCTTAGCAGTTTAAAACCCGGATATATGGGAATTTCAGAGCCTGAGCCATCTGAGGCGCCGACAGCCGGCCGGATTGACTTAATTGTAATGCCGGGGGCTGCTTTTGACAGAGCCGGAGGACGCCTTGGGTATGGCGGCGGGTATTATGACGATTTTATATCCGCCATGAGTAAGAAACCATATCTTGTTGCCATATGTTATGCCGGGCAGGTGGTATCCGCCGTGCCTGTTGAGAGCCACGACGTCAGGGTTGATAAGATTGTGACCGATTGTGAGGTAATTGATGTCAATGGATAAGGAAAAAATAAAAGAAGGCATACGACTGATAATAGAGGGAATTGGTGAGGACCCGGGCAGACCCGGCATACTGAGGACCCCCGAAAGAGTGGCCGCCATGTATGAGGAGTTACTGTCGGGCATGGAAACCCCCTTTGAACAAATCCTTGTTCCAATAGAGGGTGAAAACCACGATGAGATGGTAATTCTAAAAGACATACAGTTTTACTCAATTTGCGAACATCACCTGCTGCCGTTTTTTGGTAAAGCCAATATCGCCTACATCCCTCATAAGGGAAACATAGTCGGCATAGGGGAGCTTGCCAAGGCGCTTGACATCTTAGCTAAAAGGCTTCAGGTGCAGGAGAGGTTAACCACCCAACTGGCCGATGCTATAATGAAAACCCTGAAACCACGCGGAACTATGGTCATAATAGAGGCCGAACACCTGTGTCTCAGTATGAGAGGCTTGAAAAAACCCGGCTCACGGGTGGTCACATCGGCTGTGCGCGGTATTTTCAGGACTAAACAGTCAACAAGAGAGGAAATGCTTGAGCTAATAAAGGGCGGCAGAGATTAGTAAAGTGTTGCGGGTAACGGGCTTTCACGTGCTTTTGGCAGGGGAGCCTGTATCCGGTGGAAAAATTATCAAAATATATTATGGGAGGTTTAATTAATGTCAGCTACGATAATAGACGGCAAGAGAGTGGCAAAGGAGATAACGGATGCTCTGAAAGCTGAGGTGGACGGCCTGAAGGCTAAAGGAGTTGTGCCTGGGCTTGCCGTGGTTTTAGTCGGTGAAAATCCAGCATCGAAAAAGTACGTTGCAAGCAAGGAAAAGACCTGTGAGACTCTTGGAATTAAGAGCATAGGCAAAAAGGTCTCTGATACTATCACGCAGGCGGAGCTGTTAAAGATAATAGATGATCTCAACAGCGACCCGGCAGTGCATGGAATTCTGGTACAATTACCCCTTCCTAAGCACCTTAGTGAGAAAGAGGTTATGCACAGGATTTCCCCGCTTAAGGATGTGGATGGCTTTGGCCCTGACTCTTTGGGCCGTCTTGTGCTCGATGAGCCGGGTTTTTTGCCGTGTACTCCGCATGGGTGCATCAAGCTGATAGAGGCCTACGGGGTGGACTGCCAGGGGAAAAATGCAGTTATCGTCGGTCGCAGCGTGATAGTGGGCAAACCCGTCTCTCTACTGCTTCTCAGAAAAAATGCAACCGTCACCGTCTGTCACAGCAAGACGGCTAACTTAAAAGAGGTCTGCCTTACTGGAGACATTGTGGTTGCCGCCGTTGGTAAGGCCGAGATGGTAAAGGGCGATTGGATTAAGCCCGGTGCCACCGTTATAGATGTCGGTATAAATGTTTCATCAGATGGAAAACTTGTTGGAGATGTTGAGTTTGAAACAGCTAAGGAAAGAGCAGGGTTTATAACTCCTGTGCCGGGTGGTGTCGGGCCTATGACTATTGCCATGCTTATGTACAATACGGTAGAAGCTGCAAAGAATATGCTAAAATAGCTCTAAAGAGAGGGGGATTCCATGATTATAACGAAAAAGAAGGACCGGGGTAAGCTTCTGCAAACTCTGGATAAGTATAACAGTTTTTATTTAATAGGGTGTTCGGAGTGTGCAGCGCTTTGTGGTACCGGCAATGATGAGGCATTAAAGGAAATGGCCGGCGATTTGCAAGCTAAAGGAAAGACGGTAACCGGTATGATTATACCCAAGACCGGCTGCCAGACTCTGGGGACAAAGGTGGAGCTGAAAAAGGACAAAGAGGCTCTGGACAATACTGACTGCATAGTGGTCATGTCCTGTGGAGCAGGTACTCAGTCAGCTGTTGAAATATACCCGGATAAGGCGGTTTATCCGTCAAACGACTCACTGTTTTTAGGTAACATGACCCGCTTTCAGATGTTTGACGAGAGATGTTCACTCTGTGGTGACTGTGTGATAGAGAAAACAGGCAGCATTTGCCCGGTAACGAACTGCCCCAAGGGGATTTTAAACGGACCATGCGGTGGAATGAAAGACGGCAACTGCGAGGTTAGCGCCGATATCAAGTGTGCGTGGGTGAGAATTTATGAGCGCCAGAAAAAACTGGGTGAGCTCGATAAGATGGAAGAGATAATTCCCGCCAAGGATTGGTCGGCAAAACAAGGCCCGCACAAGCTATACACCAGAGGGGATAAAGAGGCCGCAGGGGACAGTAAGAAAAGTAAAGAAAAGAAAGAAAAATAAAGTGACGAAGGAGAATATAACAATGAGTTTTAAAGAAGCCCTGGAATCGGGGAAATTTGTCGTTACAGCCGAGGTTGGCCCTCCTAAGGGCACAGACATCGCTGTGATGAAACACGATATGGAGTTATTAAAGGGTAAGCTGGATGCTGTAAACGTAACGGATAACCAGTCGGCGGTTATGCGCATCTGCTCGCTTGCGGTTTGTAAGCTTGCTCTTGAGCACGGGTTGGAGCCAATCTTACAGATGACTTGCAGGGACAGAAACCGAATCGGCCTTCAGTCTGACCTACTGGGCGCAAGTGTCCTGGGGATACATAATGTGCTGTGTATGACCGGTGACCATGTAAGCGCAGGGGACCAGAAAAGCGCCCGTCCTGTTTATGATATAGAAAGCGTGCAGTTGCTTCAGGTGGTTAACGGTCTCAACAACGGAAAAGACATGTCAGGGGCGGACCTTAAGGGCGCCACCTCATTTTTTCAGGGCGCTGTGGTGACACCGGAGTCTAACCCCATCGAGCCGCAATTGATGAAGTTTGAAAAAAAGGTTAAGGCCGGCGCAAGGTTTTTTCAGACCCAGGCAATTTATAATATAGACAAGTTTAAGGAGTTTATGGCTTTTGCACGTAAGTTTCCTGTAAAAATACTTGCAGGACTGGTTGTATTAAAAAGTGCAGGGATGGCAAACTTTTTAAATAATTTTGTGCCAGGCATTAAAGTACCTCAGGAGCTTATTGATGAGATGAAAGCAGCCGGTAAGGAAAAAGCACTGGATACAGGGCTTAACATAACGGCACGGCACATAAAACAGTTAAAAGAAGAAAAGATTTGTGATGGAGTTCACATTATGGCCATAGGCATGGAAGATAAGGTTCCGACAATTTTAGAAAGAGCGGGGCTTCTTTAACATTTAGAGCTCACGATCGTTTGAGACTGGTTTTTTTAAGGAAACTTTGATAAAAGTAATGCGCCTTATGTTGTCATTCCTGTCTCCGAGCTGGAATGACAGACAAAAAACCTTCAAAAACAAGTACTTACGATGAGTTCCTTAGGAGGAAACTTATTAACATGGGTATGTTATGGCAAGAATAAGCATAAACGATTTTCTTGACAGGAAGTTAAAGGGACAGAAGCTGGCCCTTATGACCGCCTACGACTATACCTTCGGGCGTATTGTGGATGAAGCCGGCCTTGAGGGTATTTTAGTCGGGGATTCCCTCTCTATGGTAGTGCAGGGTCTTGAAAACACACTGCCTGTTAGTATGGATGAGATGGTCTATCACACAAAGATAGTGTCCCGGGCTGTTGTAAACGCTCTTGTCATAGGAGATATGCCGTATATGTCGTATCAGGTCTCAGTAGAGGAAGCTGTCAGAAATGCCGGCAGATTCATCAAAGAGGGTGGAGCACAGGCTGTTAAAGTAGAGGGGGGGCGTGAGATTCTTTCTCAGATAAGGGCTATGATAGCAGCCGAGATACCGGTGATGGCCCACATCGGGCTGACGCCTCAGGCAATATATAGAATCGGAGGCTTTAAAGTACAGGGTAAAACAGATGAGGCACGGACACGGCTCCTTGAGGATGCCATGATGCTTGAGGATGCCGGTGTCTTTAGCATGGTTATAGAAGCCGTCCCGTCAGGGTTGGCTAAAGAGATAACAGAGAAACTAACTATTCCCTCAATCGGAATTGGAGCAGGAGTTCACTGTGACGGACAAATTTTAGTTCTTCACGATTGTATAGGACTTTTTGAACGATTTATGCCAAAATTTGCCAAACGATACGCAAACCTCAAAGAGGAAGCGCTCAAAGCACTCTGTACGTACAGGGACGAGGTTAAGGGCGGAATTTTTCCATCTGAAAAAGAAAGTTTTAAATAGGGGAAGGGCAGAATATGTCAGAGGCAAAATTAAAAGTGGTGTTACTTAAATACACGGATAACCCTGAGGAAACAGTGGCTATGGCGGCAAAGCTCTGTTACAGTCATTCCGATGTTAAAAACCTGAAAAAAAAGATAACTAAAAAAGACCAGGCGGAGTTCATTCAAAAACTTATAAACATTGGGCACGTTAGTCCTATGGAACACGCCTCCTTTACATTTGCTATAGAGGGGATATCACGTGCGTGTTCGCATCAACTGGTAAGACACCGTCTTGCCTCCTACAGTCAGCAGTCACAGCGGTATGTTTCAATGAAGTCCAGGGGAGACAGCGGTAAGGAAGTAATTTTTGACTACATAGTGCCGCCTTCGATTGCAGGAGACAAGGAGTTACGGAAAATCTATAAGGAGTTTATGCACCATGCCCAGGACATTTATGATTTACTGGTGGAAGGGTTAAATAAAAAAGGGCTAAAAGGAGAGGCAGCTAATCAGGATGCACGCTTTGCGCTTCCTAATGCCTGTGAAACTAAAATAATGGTTACTATGAATGCCCGTGAGCTTATGCACTTTTTCACTCAAAGGTGCTGTAACAGGGCTCAGTGGGAAATCCATGCGCTGGCGGATGAAATGCTAAAGCTGGTGCGGCGGGTATCTCCTTCGATTTTTTCTTTTGCCGGTCCTAACTGTATCACAGGGGATTGCTCAGAGGGCGATTTCTACTGCGGGCAGATTAAGGATGTCAGAAGCAAGTATAAAATAATTCAGTAGCAGCTGAGAGGAAATGTGATGGATGCACTGGAAAAACTAAAAGAATTAACGGTACTTTATGTAGAGGATGAGTTTATAACGAGAGAATCTCTTGGAAGATTCATAAAGAGAAGGGTCAGGGAAATTTATATAGCTGAAAACGGCAAGACAGGACTTGAACTTTTCTTGAAAGAACATCCGGATATTGTCATAACTGATATAGAGATGCCGGTTATGAATGGAATTGAAATGATTAATAAGATACGGGAGAGTTCTTTAGAAGTGCCTATTATAATAACAACTGCATACAATGATGATAAACATAAATCCAAGGCTGCATCTTCTGTTGTCATAAAACCGATTATACAGGAGGAACTAATTGAGGCAATGCTGCTCTGTGTACAGAGTATAGGTCTGTAAACTAAACTGTGTCAGACCTGATTTAGCCGTTAACGTCATGTCCAATAATAACCTCCTTTATGAGAACGCTACTTGGTATTAGACGATTGAATGCAGCTTGGTATAAAAGCCCTGACAAATTTATAGGTTAAATACGGAAAGGGCAACAGAGGGCTTTGCAGGACAGCCTCCCTAAACAATATCATTTAGTGTACAGTCCGGCTCTGTACCATCTTGCATGTCACTGCGCCGGGTGGCAAGTTCATCGGAAGTAGTGCGAAGACGATGGAGCAGTCTCCTTATAATAAACAACAGAATATGGTAAGAGGCTTTGGGATAATCTTTTAAAAATTGCAAAAATTGTTCTCTGTTAAATTTCAAAAGAGTGGTCAATTCCTCACACGTTACATTGGCCATACGCTTTTGCGATTCAAAGATGGAAGAGACTCCAAAGACGTCATTTTTAATTATTCTGTACAGGAAGATTTCTTTTTCCGTGCTGCCGTTGGAGTTTTTAGATACCTTAAGAGAGCCCGAGACAACAGCGTAAAAACAATCGGCATCCTCATTTTGAGCCACTATGCGGTCGTATGGCCTGCAAGTGACTTTTTCACCAATGTATGCAAGAGTATCTAAAATATGTTCAGGAATATCATGAAACATTTTTATACTTCTCAATATTTCGCTAATGTCGTGATATCTGAATTTTATTTCGTGATATTTTTCAAGCTCCCTTAGCATAATATCTTTAGGAATTTTACTTTGTAAGACGAGAATTTCGCCGATAGGGGGTTTTAGTTTTTCTCTTTGCTTAGCTATGACGTCAACCTGTTCATGGGTAAGAAAGCCTTTTTTTTGGGCAATTTCCTCAAAGGACTGATCAGACATCGCCTGATAGTTCAGTATTTCATATACCTCTTTCATACCCAAAAAGGAAAGCTTGTTAGCCATATCAATAAAGGACGGGGTTTTCTGGCTTTGGTACTTAAGCGCATCCAGCATATCTTTCTCTGTTATAAGTTTTTGCCTGATTAAATATGTTCCAAAAAAAGCCTCAGCTTCCAAAATTTCACCATCCCATGTGTTTGTGCCGTTGCAAAAGATTTATCTGATTATAACATAAAAAAGCGATAAGTTGCGATATCTACCGGTAATTTCTCAGAAAGTTTAGGAGTTATTCCAATTCTAATTCAAAAGCAAACGCAGGCGGCAACTTGGAATTACTTAGTATAGCCCTTTTTCATTTTCCTTTAATCCCTGTGTTACAATAGCACCATTATCAATATAACACAGACAGAAACAAAGGGGGTCGTTTATGCAGCTACAGATAACGGGACAGGATGCAATAGAAGTAAACGAACATGAAACCATATATGATGCACTAAAAAGAAATGGGATTTATCTTACAGCACCATGCGGGGGAAAAAGCACCTGCGGTAAGTGTAAAGTTAAAATACTGGAAGGTAAGGCAGAAGTCAAATCATACGGCAGGCTGCAACAGAAGGAACGGCTTGACGGGGTGGTGCTGGCGTGCCAGAGCACCCTTAAAAGTCCCCTGCGCATAGAGATACCTAAACAGTCCAGACTCGTGCTTGGCGGCAAAATTGCCGTATCCGCATTCAAAGACACCGTGGCCTATTTAAAATCCTACGGCGTAGAGGCCGATCCGTTAGTCAAGCGAACATTTTTACAATTACCACCACCCTCCATAACTGATAACATAAGCGATCTTGAGAGACTGAAGCGCTCCCTTAGTGAGCACGGCTTAGGGCACATGAGGTTTGCTTACGAGCTGGTCTCCGGCACAGCGGAAACACTCAGGGAAGCTAATTGGAATGTAACGCTTTCGTGGTTGAGGTCACAGGGAGACTGTGGAGAGGCACTGTCGCTGTTTTTAGCTGATGAGTGCTCAAGGCGTTACAGCTTGGCTATAGACATCGGCACCACCACAGTTGTGGTCTATATGGTTGACTTTATAACCGGTGCGGTTATAGATATAGGCTCTACCTACAATTCACAAACCCGCTACGGTGATGATGTTATAACCAGAATCGTTTTTGCTACCGAGGGCGGCGGTCTGGGGGACTTAAGAAACGCTGTGGTGGAAGACATTAACACGCTTATTGAGTCCCTTACGGATAAGCACAATATAAGCAGTTGTGAGATAGATGCAGCCGTAATATCAGCCAACACCACGATGTCTCAGATATTCTGGGGCCTTAATCCGGCCTCAATACGAGAGGAGCCCTACATTCCCACGGTCAATTATTTTCCTTTGTGGAGGGCTGCGGTGTCGGGATTAAAAATAAATCCGCAATCCCCTGTTTATACATCTCCTTGTGTAGCAAGCTATGTGGGAGGGGATATAGCCTCCGGAATCCTTGCATCCAAAATGCACAGAAACCCTGAGATTTCCCTGTTTATGGACATAGGGACAAACGCCGAGGTTGCCATAGGCAACAACGAATGGATAATGACGGCGGCGTGTTCTGCAGGGCCATGTTTTGAGGGCGGCGGCATTAAACACGGCATGAGGGCGACTGCGGGAGCGATTGAATCCATACAGATAGACCCTGTCACTTTTGAACCTGTAATTGGAGTAATCGGAGGTGGCGCTCCAATGGGTGTATGCGGCTCGGGGATGATTGATGCAATTGTGGAGATGTTTAAAACCGGTCTGATTAACCAAAAGGGGATATTTAATCCAAAAAAGACTGAGCGCATCAGAGAGGGGGAGGAGGGCCTCGAGTACCTGATTCACTCAGACTCCGCCCTAAAGCGGGACATCGTACTGACGAAGGTGGATATAGAGAATCTGATAAGGGCAAAGGCCGCTATTTTTGCCGGAGTATCCTTGCTTGTCAATGAGGTCGGCTTGACCATTGACGTCATAGACAGAGTGTATGTGGCAGGAGGGTTTGGAAATTCACTTAATGTGGCAAAGGCTGTTATGCTTGGCATGTTACCCGACCTTCCTGAAGAGAAATATACATTTTTGGCAAACACTTCCATCATAGGCGCCTACCTTGCGCTTATGAGTGACAAGCTCAGAGAGGAGCTTGAGGAGGTCTGCTCCAAAATGACCTATGTTGAGCTTTCCGTGGTTGGCGGCTACATGGATGAGTACATGTCCGCTATGTTTATTCCTCACACGGATATGTCTAAGTTTCCGACAGTGGCCGCTGCAATGGGGTTTTAACGGGCTATGCCGGTAATTGAGTTACTTGATGAACGCGTGATAGATAGGATTGCCGCCGGTGAAGTGATAGAGAGGCCGTCCTCTGTGGTAAAGGAGCTTCTGGAAAATGCAATAGATGCGGAAGGCACGGAAATCAGGGTGGATATTTTAAACGGGGGAAAGCGTCTCATTCGGGTCTCGGACGACGGGGTGGGGATGGACAGATTCGATGCGGTTACAGCTCTAAAGCGCCATGCCACAAGTAAGATTCGCACAGAGGGGGATTTATTAAACCTCAAAAGTCTGGGCTTCAGAGGTGAGGCGCTCTCATCAATCGCCTCGGTCTCCAGAATGAACATAACAACTGCATTGCGCGGCGCCGAGGTCGGCACGCATGTTGAGATATACGGAGGCGATGTTAAATCCGTAAAAGAGAAGGCCTCTATCGGCACAACCATAGAGGTCAGGGAGCTGTTTTACAACACACCGGCAAGAAAGAAATTTTTAAAGAGCACTCAATCGGAACTCTACCACATAATGGATGTAGTGACGCAGGCGGCGTTGTCGTATCCAGAGCGTAAGTTTATCCTCTATGTGGATGAAAAGAACGTTATGGAGGTCTCGGGGGCTTGCGGTGTCAGGGAACGGCTCATGCAGCTCTATGGTATGGAGTTTTTAGACGGGCTAATTGAGTTTACCCGAAGCTCATACGATGCTGATGTCTCAGGTTTTGTGTCAAAAGAGGGCAATTATGCACGCTCCCGCTCCCATCAGTACATATTTGTAAATGGCCGCCCGATACGGGACACCTACATCCGCCACGCCGTGTATCAACCCTATAAGCAGATACTGCCTGAGGGGATGCACCCGCATTGTTTCCTCTATCTGGGGGTTAAACCGGAGCGGGTGGATTACAACGTTCACCCTCAGAAATTTGAAGTGCGGTTTTCAGATCGTGAGACTATATACAAGGCTGTTCTGGGTGCCGTCTATAAAGCCGTGATTGGCAGAGACATGGAACCTGAGGGCGGCAGTGCGTATGGGAATTTCCCTCAAAGGAGGGATTCAATGAATCCCTCCTGCACGTCCTCCTATAAGGGCCCGGCAGGCGGCTTTAATGAGAACGGTTATGACGGAGGCGGCAAATTCAGGGCAGAATTGCCGGATGACAGGGAAAATGCCGGTGGGCAGGCACCGGTTAGTCTTGCAACTGATACGGTGGCCGTGGAGCTTTCAATACCGTTTGAGGCGGGACGCAAGTTTCTTTACCTTGGGGACGTCTATGTAGCGTATGCTGAGGGGGGAGGGCTCTGTGTGGCTGACCATCACGCCTGTCACGAGCGTGTGCTTTATGAGAAATTAAGGGATGGCGCCGGGCTTATCTCTCAGGGGATTTTGTTTCCTGTGCAGGTGAAATTACCGGCCCGTGAGTATGTGTTATTAAACAGCAGCTTAGCGGCACTCAGAGAGATGGCGATAGATATAGAGGAGTTCGGCTCAGATACGTTTATAATCAGGGCACTGCCGGAGGGGCTTAAGGAAGCCGACATTGCGGCGATACTTACAGATATAGCGTCCAACATGGTGGATGTCTCCTCAGTGGGCTCACCGGTTACAGAGATTAAAGAAAAAATCGCAAAGCGGATAGCCTGCCATAGCTCAGTACGGGGAAAAGCTGTATTAAGCGACTCTGACTTGTTGCATCTGTTAAGGGATTTGGATAAGTGCAGTGACCCACATCACTGTCCTCATGGCCGCCCCACCAGAGTCTATCTTACACAGGATAAGCTGAAAAAACTCTTTAAACGCACGTAAACCAAGTAGCAGTCAAAAGAGTAACGAAGCGGCAAGGAGAAAGCGACACCTGTCAGATTAGATATCGTTTACTACAGTTAATCGAATGAATGCACCTTGGTATTAATCATGAGTGTTCAAATAGTCAATCTACACACTATTTCCCACCTTGATTATGGTGTAACGTAGCTCCATATGGTTGATAACCATCTGCATTGGAATCAAAAGGGGTAGGGGAATAACAACCACCGGCTACATTTTCAAGGTCTTTCTCACTTAATTCGCTGCATTTATGAACAACTTGTTTAAGCTCTTCCACTTTGAAATTAAATCCGGCTTCTTTAATTATTTTGTTACGCACACTTTCATCTTTGACAGCTTCCACCTTGTTACGGAATTCCAAATCACTATTGAGTTTTTTTATAAATTCTTCAGCGCTTTCAACTGACATTTAACCCTCCTTTTTTTGAGTTTTTGTGTCGAGGGCCCTGTTTATTCCCCACCCTGGGGCCAAATTAATTCCCCACTTTTTAGTTAATAAATTATATAATTCAATCTACAATTAAGTCTACTTATGAGTATCCCGCACCTCCTTTTTTTCAGATATAATCCCCTTGTTCCGATAGGACTCGCCGGTGATAATAATCTGGTGAGCATTATGAGCAATTCGATCCATTACCGCATTTGCGATTATCGGATCAGGAAATAGCCCCTGCCAGTCCTCTATTGCTCGACTGGATGTAAATATCGTTGACCTCTTCAAATATCGGCTATTCATTATCTCGTAGAAGTCATCCGAATTCGTTTCCGACAGAGGCTTCAGACCAAAGTCATCCACTATCAGTAACTGCACAGACATGTAGGTCTTTATTCTATTGGCCCAACTATTGTTAGCTTTTGCCCCGTAAAGGAAGCGAAACATATTCGGCGCCTTTGTAAACAATACACTGTACCCTAACCTACAGGCTATGTGTCCAAGGGTGTGAGCTATATGCGTTTTACCTACACCTACCGGCCCTAAAAGAAATACATTTTCCTTTCTCTCCATATACACGCAGTTTGACAGCTCTCTTATTCTCTTTGCTGGTATTTCAGGGTTGAAGGAAAAATCAAATCCCTCCAATGTCTTTTCCTCTTCAAAAGATGCTTCTCTCAGTCTTTTTAAAAGGCTTCGGTTTTGCCTTTTTTCATGTTCATCCTCAAGAAGACTTAATAAAAAATCCATATAGCCACTGTTGTTACTCTGCGCCTGTTTATGCCTAATCTCCAATGTCTGTAGCATACCAGTTAACATTAAAGCCCTTAGCTTACCCTCTATTTGCCCCATCAGGTTCATGCTACCTCCATATTATGCTTAAAATACTCACTGCGTACAAACTTATTATTACCGCCCGTCATTTGAGCTCTCACCGCCTCGTGTTCAAGCGGATAGAAACTGACCCCTCACCACCGGTATCTTTCGCTCTACTTTGCCTTTATGATCTCCCCTTGCTATTTTGGCAGGGTCTATTATAAATCCATAATGTCTGGCACAGTCGGCATAAGCCCTATTCATTACCGGATCATACGTGTTTGGTTTGATTACGCCTGATTTCAGATTGTCTAATATTATCCGCTCCGGCACTTCACCAAAGAACTTAAACGCATTAATATGACACTTTACCCACGTGCTCTGACTTTGCTCAAACACAAACTCCACATAATGCAAACGACTATACGACAACGTCATTACAAAGGCGTGCGCACGTCTCATCTGACACCTCTGAGGGTCATACATCTGACCGGCACTCCCAAAATCCACTTGCCCCTCTGAGGCTGCCTTCACCTCTAAAGGCAAGCAACTCCTCCCCTCCTTGGCATACCTTATACGTATGTAGCACTTAAAACTGCTGTAGCTTAACAAATACCCATGATCGCTTTTTAATATCCGGTAGGCTTGTTTGGCCGTCATGTATTTCTTACTCAATAGTTTATCTATCTGCACCTGATATAACGCTGTCTTTTTATATGTCTCTGAGTACCCTGCAGGACTCTTCAGGGCTGCCTGTATCTTGCCTACCAATTCCATTAACACATCACTTTTTAGCTCTGTTTCACGTGTAAATCCATGGGCATGGGCTAATTCAAGGTACTTGCGGATCGTCTTACGATCTAACCCAAGAGAATTTCTTATCTGACTTATATTCCTTCCTTTGTACCACTGGTATAACACTTCTTCCAATTCTCCCATCTTTAACTCCCTTCTTGCCATATGACCTCCTTTTACTATAGAAAATCATATAGCTTAATATTAAAAGTGGGGAATTTACTTGGCCCCAACTGAGGATTTATGATGGCCCTAAATTGGGTTTTATGCTGGCCCTCGACATGATTTGGGGTTAAAATCATTTGGATTTTGGAAAGGGAAACTGAGCTGGTCTTCATCAAAGCCTGTATTTCATCAAGTACGAATAGTGCCGGAGCAAAATAATGAAATTGTATGCCTGTCTCTGAATCTACATGTATGTTCAAAGTATTGAATAGAGGTACAAGATCAGCATATTAAAATACTTGAGGAGCGGTTGCGTCTGCTTACAGCTAAACTGTATGGTCGTAATAAGTATGCCTATAAGAGCTGTGAGGGAGTAGAGAGTGATGGTGGAGCGGCAAAAACAGCGGAGCTGCCACCTCAGATAATCCCGCAGGGGATAGCAACACCGGGGCTGTTATCGTACATAATAACATCAAAATTTACAGATGCATTGCCGTTTTACCGTCAGGAGAAGATATTCAGGAGATTAGGGGTGGAACTAAGCCGTGCCACTATGGCCAACTGGTGTACCCATGTAGCACAAAACTGTAATCCCTTGATGAAATTGCTTTATGAATTGATAAAGTCCGGCCCTGTTATCAACACAGACGAGACAACGGTGCAGGTAATGAAAGAGCCTGGACGGTCTGATAAAACAAAGTCCTACATGTGGGCATTTCGAGGGGGTGAGCCTGAAAAACCTGTGTTGATCTATAATATCACAGAACCAGAGCGGGAGATGTGCCTCGAAATTTTCTATCAGGATATAAGGGCTATGTACAAGCTGGCGGCTTTGCCGGATATGATTGCCTTGAATCAGTGGACGGGATAATACTTATAGGCTGCTGGGCTCATGCACGGAGAAAACTTGTGGAGGTAATAGAAGCACAGCCCAAAGATAAGAGGATACCCGGAAATGCGGGTGGGGTTAACTTGACGCTTACGTGGGGTTAACTTGACGCTTACTTTGTTATGAATACTTTTTTAACTGCTTTGGTAAAAACGCATCAATTTCATCGTCACTAAATGTCATCTCTTCATGCTTTTTCAATGATTTATATGCTTTTGAGTATGCTTCATCGTCAGTTATAGGAGCTCCTTTATATATACCACTAAGTGTTTTTTGCAAATAATCTCTCTCTTTTCTTATTGAATTAACATCTAAATCTCCACATCTTATATCTGCGAGCAGAGAAAAGTATGATTCTCTTATATTCCACAGAGAATTTGCGGTAGCGCTATGTTTTTGTGCAATTTTACCCAAATCATATTTTTTAGTATACATATTAGTAGCTAAAAGCACAGTAGAGTAAATAGCCCCGATAATTATACCTACTTGGGAATCTTTACTAAATAATGTTACAATTAAACTTCCAGCAGATAGAATAATTTGTAACTGTTTTATTCTGGAGTCCTTCATTAAACAGATATCTGCACATTTTTCATGGGTTTTATGTGTATATACAACCCTCCCAAAACACTCTCTAATTTGTGATTCAAGTACTTCTACACTCGCTACATCTTTAACTTGGGAATTCACTTCCATAAATCTCTCCCCATTTCTGCTTAGATAACCTTATATAACCTTCTGATTCATACTCAATTGCTTCTAAAGATAGATTATAACACTTTTCTGCTTTATTTTCGAATAACCCAATTCTTTTTACAGGTTGATTGCTGCCAAGAGCTTTCCAGAATTGTTGATCCCTATCCTGGTTTGATAAGAAATTGAAAAAATCACAACTCAACTTATCGTAATAAGGAAAAGATTTTTCTCTATGTTCCCAATTTTTAATAAAATTACATGCTAAAGTATCTATCAATAAGCCACCTATTGATACAGTCCATTTATCTTTCCATGCACGCATCATTCGACATAATCGTTTTAAGTTCAAATGATACATTTTATCAATTTTATCAATTTCGTTGATTTCTGGTTTAGGATTGGTAATTTTCCATTTGCCTCCATTATTTGAATCAGGATATGTATAACTACCAACGTCATTAATAAAAGCAGGAACAACTTCAAACTGTATCCCATTAGTGAAACTTATTACTACTACTTGACCATCTCCTCCAATATCTGTATTAGGATATGTTTTTAAAATTGAATTTTTTACTTCTTGTAGTAAAGCTGATTGACCATTATTGCTATAATTATTGAAACGTTTATAAATTTTAGATGGAAGTTGAAAAATCATATCTAAGTCACTAAATCCGTGGATAGCCGTGTCCCTACCAAAAGAACCGACATATAGACTATGTGAGGTTTCTGAGACATTGTTCCAAAAATCCTTATTTAGACGTTTAGTAATTTTTTTATATATCTCTGAGATTACCCCTTTATTTTTTATTTTTAAATTACTACAGAATTTCATAAAATCCATTGCAACACTCATAAAAGACTTTCCTCCTTCTTGTAAGCAAATCTCTCTATTAACTATAACAAATTTTTATATAATTTTATGTGCCAATATTTTCTCTGACCAATTGATACCTCACTCCTGTCTTTTCAAGGTTACTTCCTGTTACTCAGAAATCTTTAACCTCTACCTCTTCAACTTGTCCACTACCATATGGGGTCAGTATACGGTTTTCGCTGCTCTTTAAACTCTTCTATTATTGTCTGTGCTAATCGCTTAGGCTCATTAAGCTCTTTCTCGTTTGTCGCCTGACCTATATGTCTGTAGATTTTCTGCGAGACTTTTTTGCCACTACGATGGGTTTCCACTATCTGAACTGCTGTCTTACCGTTTGCTTTATCTTTCTTCCGTATAAACATAACACTATTATATTATATAATTATCTATATCAAGCTATTTTTTTCTGGGGCACTACATTCCGCCCTATCTCTACCCCTTATTTTTTACCGTTTTTTACTCTCTTCTTACAAAAAGATGCGATTGCCACAGCCCTTCGGTGTTTGCAATCCGGAAGAGTTACAATAATGCGCAAAATGATTCCCTTGTCGCCTCGTTACTCTTTTGACTGCTACTTGGTACTAATTTGAAGTTCCTCCCAGATTATAACCAATGGTATCCCAGAAATCGGTACAAACAGAGTAGGAAACATTCTGTGTGGGGCCGGAGCTTGTGGTGTTAAACAGGAAAACACTTGAGGAGTTGGAAAAAGCAGGCCAGGTTTGAAGCGATGAGCTGCTAGTCGGATTGGTTGTTGCAAAATTAGCCCAATAAGCCCCCATCATATCGGCAATGCTCTGCTCGGTTGTAGTAAAAGTATGTCCAGTGTTAGTTGCTGAATTGAACACAAACGGTAATTCTGCACCATGGCATGATTTGCTGGCACAATCAGATACCGATGATTCAAGGTTAAACGAGGGAATCACCTCAAAACCATAAGCGAATAAGTTGTTGTTATTATTTGCGACTGCCTGCTTTGCAGCATAGTGGTTTCCACAGAGAAATATATAATCGTTTATCAGATCACTTAACTGTGTTGTGATACTGCCGGAGCTGCATCCATACCTTGACTGTTTTAATATATTCGCAGCGTTTGATATAGAAAACATGTCTTCAACAAACACTTTATACTCCAAACAAGTCATATTGTCCTGGCCAAGCTTATTTTTCAAGAGGTTCATCATCATCACTGAAAACAAAATACCCTCATCCTTGTTGACTCCCATGATTACCGTCTTAGTAAGATTTCCCTGCTCAATTGCGACAATAGGTTCCTGTTCAATCACAGTTCCATCGATAACGGGCGCCCACGGAAGAATATCAATCAGACCATTGCTGATTATCGGTTTTACCAACGTAGCCGTAGATAGAGAGGCAGTCAGAACTTGTGAAGTTGTAGCCGATCTCATACAAGAAATAGTCGAATCCTCGGTGGTGTTGTCACAGCCAAGCTGTTTGGCCAGATTTTTACCAAAGGCCTTGGCTTGTGTCGGAGATTTATACGGTATGCCAAAAGGATTACTCTCCATGATGCCAGCCCTGAAAAGGGACGAGCTGTCGGGCGCCGCCGTCAGGTGGATTCCTACTGACATGGCACCTGCGCTTTCACCGAAAATAGTTACCTGATTTGGATCACCCCCAAATTGTGCAATGTTGTCTTGTACCCATTTAAGTGCAGCCTGCTGATCTAAAATCCCAAAGTTACCATTGAGCGTAGATCCATAATTGAGGAATCCAAAAGCCCCGACACGATAGTTTATAGTTACTATTACTATGTTTTGTTTTGAAGCCAAATACGCTCCGTTGTAAACCGGCAGCGATGAAGCTCCGGATATGAAAGCACCGCCATATATGAATACCATTACAGGCAGTGACAAGCTTGAACCCGGCCCCACCGGCGTCCATACGTTTAGTGAAAGACAATCCTCACTTGTTGTTAGTTTAGTTGTAGGTTGAGGACAGGACGCTCCGAAGGCTGTCGCCTCGTAAACACCACTCCACGCCTGTTTTTCCACCGGAGCAACCCATCTGTTAGTGCCGGTGGTTGATTCGGCGTATGGTATTCCCAGATAAGCATAAGCAGTGGTGCTGTTAGCGTTAGATGTTCCACATACCGAGCCTTTTGTGGTTATGATGTTGCTTGTTGTGCAACTAGCTGCGTTTACCTGATTTATTGTAATACATAAAAAAGAAGCTATGATTACAATTAGAAATCCTGACAAGTGCATGTCATTTAAAGAATTAAATTGCTTTTTTATCAAGTTCATACCTCCTTAATCATGAGTGTTCAAATAGTCAATCTACACACTATTTCCCACCTTGATTATGGTGTAACGTAGCTCCATATGGTTGATAACCATCTGAATTGGAATCAAAAGGGGTAGGGGAATAACAACCACCGGCTACATTTTCAAGGTCTTTCTCACTTAATTCGCTGCATCTATGAATAACTTGTTTAAGCTCTTCCACTTTGAAATTAAATCCGGCTTCTTTAATTATTTTGTTACGCACATTTTCATCTTTAACAGCTTCCACCTTGTTACGGAATTCCAAATCACTATTGAGTTTTTTCATGAATTCTTCAGCGCTTTCAAGTGACATTTAACCCTCCTTTTGTTAAAGTTATTTTATTTTGCATAGTCATAACCGGACATAAATAATCACTGCTATAGACATCCTACGATAAAGACATAATTGTTTTTATGTTTTGTCGCTCCAGTGCTTAGCGGCACTTTATGTATTTTTATATTATGCCAGAGATTATCAATGTAATCTTTACTGAAAAAAGAGGCAACAATAAGCTCAGTCTCTGTGTTCAGCCTTAATACGGTTATTTCATTTGACTTAAAAGTCATGTCGTTATCTCAGCTCGGCAGTCTTAAGGGATTGTGTAAAACTTACAGCTCTTCTTCCAGGACGGTAATATTTATATATATAACCCTCAAGTCCCGGCACCACTACTCTGACAATATTCACTTCATACCCCTCCGGAGTAATATCAAACACTATGACCTGCTCAAGCCCTATACTTTTTAACCTGTTAAGGCAAATTATGATATCCTCCTCAAAGGTGTTTGTAGCTTCCGACTTAATCTCCGACAGGTCAGTAGTCGGAGGGACAGAGTCAAGCTGTTGTTTTTGTTGTTCGTTGTCAGCCAGTTTCAAACCTGTCAGATTGTTTCTGAAAACATCGTCTCTTGAGCCGGATATATAAACAAGCCTGCCTTGAACAGCCTCCGTTATTGCCCTTATCAGGGCTATCTCAGGGTCTAAATGTGCTCCATAGCCTTTGAATAATCCCACATTTCTGTTATGGTCATAAACATATGCCATGTAAACCGGAATAGAAGTATCTACGGAACAGTCATAAATAACAACATAGACCCGCGCCTCTTTTATTCTCTCAAGAAGGTTTACAACTAAAGGAAATCTTATCGTATCTACATCCACTTTGGCGGGAGTATATTTGATATGGGCTCTGGCAACACTGTGGTTTGTTACTGCATCACGTTCTATTGTCTCCAAAAGACCCATATAAACCGCCTCTAAAAAGGTATTGCCGGAGGCAAGCCCGTTTGAACCAAACACAAAGGTATAAAGGTCACCTTTTCTGGAATGAGGTCCACGCATACTTACCGTTACGTAAGGTACCGCCACCTCTCGTTTATTAATAATGTCATAGCCGATTGTCCAGCTTTCCAACCTGTGTTGACTAAACATCGCACTATCTATGAAAGGGAGATTCTCTATCGGTATAACATCATACAAAGTGCTTATCTCTTTGTATGACAGATTTATCTCACGCAGGTTTGCCTGCTCTGCCGTATAGCGTTCGATGCACTCCATTGCCGCCGAAACCTCAGCCGCCTCCAAAGTAAACCCCTTGCCTGCATCCACCGACAAATAATAGCTATTTGGCCGTATCGCAAGCACCGTGTGAATTCCAATACGGTCAAGCCCTGTAATATTTGCAAGGCGTGTCAGGCCGATCTTTCTAAAATAAGGTTTTATAGTATTATAGGTTTCATTTGGACTTACCGACCTTTGAGTGCTATACCAGTAGTTTTTCCGCTCTCTGTGATGCTTTCCGTAATAATCTATAAATGCAGTCATGTTGTTCATTCCATGTTGTTCAAAAAAGAACCGATAAGTCCGTCAATGTGGTTCCTCTGAAGTTTAGCTCTCAGTAATTCCAGATGCAAATGGCCTAAGTCGGCAAAACCAGCTTCCTCGACCCATTCCATTGCGCTTATCTCGCTCCTCCAACCGGTTTTTTTCATATGGTCAACAATAAGTTCCTTTATGTTCTGTCCCTTATGTTCTGTTTCTTTGAAATCGGGATAATGGTTTTGTATGATTTGTTCCTGATTAGCGGCACCTTTGAGCCATTGCCTGTATGTGTTTTGCAGACGAAGTTCGTCTAGGACTACTTTTACATTTTTTACCAGATACTGTCTTGTCATAAACCATTTGTGCATTCTTCTACATCTGGCATGGTCATTCATAAGGGTGTTAAACTCCTCCGGCGTTAAGTGGTTATCTGTTATCCATTTGGCTAGTTCATCATCGTTTTTAACACCTATTTTCTGAATGAAACGTTCTTTTTCCTTTTCAATATCCTCAACCGGTACTGTTATTTCAAAATAATCCGCCATAAAAACAACAAGTGCTCTGTTTATTGCGTTGAAGTTGAAATCGTTAAACTCCGGCATATGTAAGGCCACATAGGAGGCAAAGTTATCCTGGTGGATGTCTATTCCATCGTATTGGACGGTTCTGTCTCTGTTATATAGCGCCTTAAACAGATGTGAATTTACCATTGTAAAGTGTTTGTCACTTATAGTGGTGGTCTTTCCCTCCGGTATATCTCTTATAGTTTTTAGAAGTTTGACCGCATCCTTTTTCTTTAAATCAATATAGTCGGTCTTAACAAATAACCTCAATCTATCGATTGTTTTTTTAGAAATTCCATTTTCAAGGGCAATGGTAAAAATGTTTTGAAAAACACGTTCTGGATAATATAGTTTTTTTGCAATATATATTAGTTTTGAATGTGAATCATTATCTATAATACCCTGAGTCATTGCATAGTGAAACGTTCTTCTTATGTTAACCATAGGCTCGGAAAGGCAGCGGTATCCGTCCGTTTTCGATGAATGAATTACGGCTACCTCATCGTCGTCGTTTATCTGCCCGCTTGCGTACATTTCATAGATTTCACCGACTCCAATCATGCCGAACTCACTGGTTTCCGCGGCTCGCAACGCCCCCATGCTGCTTGCACCATATACCATTATGCCCTGTTGAAGCGCATACAGTATTTCCTTATGCCATACAGATAAAGTCTGTCCAAATAAACCGTCAATAATGCCGATTACATCAGGCTTGTAAGTTGTTACGGCACTAAGAAGTGTAGCCTGTTCAACAGGAGGCAGGTATATTGTATCCAAAATACTCATTGCCTCCTCAATCGGCATTGTAGGTCCCAGGAAAATAACGGATTTCATTATACTCCCTCCTTACAGGCAAAATTCATCGCCCTGTAACCAGGTGTATAGTGTCTGAACATATATCCCTCCGCACCGGGCACAACGACTCTAACAACGGATATTTCCATGTCCGGCCTGGTTATGTCAAATACGATAATCCGGTTAAGCCCAGCAAGCTTCAGGTTTTTTATACATAATTGTATGTCGCCTTCAATCGTATCGGTTGATTCATTGCTTTTATCTAAAGTGCTCATTGTTTGGCAGGGATTTTTGAAAAAACGAATATTTGCGCTATTGTCATAAGTTTTTATTGCTGAAAAAATATGTCTAAATATTTCATCCCTTGAGCCGGCAATTACAAGTAGTCGTGATTGGGCCGCCTCTGTAAGAGACCTAAGCAGGGCGATTTCAGGGTCCAGGTGAGCACCGGCACCTTTGTACACTCCCATATGCCTGAATTTCAAATCATATATATAAGTTACAAATACCGGAACATCTGTATCCACGGTATAATCGAATATAACAGGCCTGATATGCGCAGATTCAAAGCGCCCGATTAATTTTCTAACGCTGTCAAAACCTATACTTTTGGGGTCAATTATTTTTAAGGGGTAGTTGCTTTTAGTGTTTGCCGCCGATATACATGCAATAGCGTCTCGCTCTATTATCTCAAATAATGCGCTGCAGAGCGCCTCTAAAAAATGATTCCCGGAGGCAAGGCCGTTTGAACCCATTTGAAAGGATATTGTCAGGCCGCTAAGTCCATATGCATAGTCCAGTGAAACCTGAAGCAACGGTACCGCCACCTCACACTCATTGACAATATCCCAGCCCAGTATCCATTTCTCGGGTTTATTTATATTAAATATTGAATTTTTTGTGAGGGCAAGTCCATTAATCTCTATAGCATTATACCTGTCTTTCAACTTTTTATATGAAGATGTAATTATCGGAATATTTATGTTTTCAGCATGAAAAATTTCAATACTCTCCATCGCCGCCGACGCCATAGCTGCCTCTGTCGTAATACCTTTGCCCGCTGATGTTGTTATTGTCTTGGCATTTGGTCTAAAGGAAGCAATCACCGGTATGCCTATTCTGTCCAAACCGGTAATATCGGAAAGACGTGTGAGTCCTATAGCCTTAAAGTATGGATTTATACGTTTAAGTGTTTCCTCGGGGGAAAATGACCGATAGAAACCATTCTTATGTTCTTTCGGCAGGCTGTATAAAACACCACGATAGTTTATTGAACTACTATTTAACGAGGACACGTATTTCCTTTTTAACAACCTCACCAAATATATAATAATTATGACAGCAAACTATGTCTGATTAAAACACTAAACATCTGATTACATATGAACTACTTATTAGATAACACAATATTGTTTTGATCTCTGTAACAATCGCAAACACTATGCGCCTGCGATTGCGGCAGCCGTTTCAGCCGACATACCTCCGGCTATTTTTTCAAGGTCATTTTCGCTTAATTCACCGCTAAAAGAACTATGGTAAGTATCAGGCACAACTTGCTTAAGCTCTGCCATTGTAAAATCAAAACCGGCATCTTTAACCATTTTTGCACGTGCACTTTTATCTTTAACAGCTTCTACCTTATTACGAAATACCATATCACTACTGAGTTTTTCAATAAATTCCTTTGCACTTTCTACCGACACTCAACCCTCCTTTTTTTAGTTTCACTAAGCTCAAATACCGGCACAGCCGACTTCACACCAGGAAACTATTATATGATAAGCGTATGCAAAGGTCAAGTATTTTTTTCAGATATGATGGTCCTCATATTTTTTAAAAAACATTATAATCCAAAACGTTTATAAGCGCCTCGTTCTCATTTTCATCAGTGCCAAATTGCCTAAGAGTTTTTATTCGAAAATCAGTATTATCGGGGTCGCTCAAAAATTTTTTATATACTCATTTTTTCTGTCTATTATTTTTAAAAGATATATTTCTTTATTTTCAATTAAGCCGGAGTCGTTGAAATTATAGGTCCCACACAGTCCCTTATAATTTATTATTTTCCTTATCTCTTGTGCCGCCTTCAGAGG
>JAMOBJ010000033.1 GCA_039908095.1 Nitrospirae bacterium YQR-1 | reverse complement strand
CATATTTTTACCGAATATGCCTTTTCTCCTCTGTTTTCAAACCCTTAGACGTTTTGACACTCGGAACTTCCGTTATAGAAGCTGGAGCGTTAGCTCCATCACCTTCTTCAACACCTCTTATTGCCTCGACTACTACAACCACCTCTTATTTCCAAACAACAACGACTACTTATGATTATCCAGCAACTACAACTACCTCAGGAGGTGGTGTCCAATTTATTAGAGATATTATATTGAATTCTTTAACCAGAGCAGTAATTTATGGCGTCATAGTGTCGGTGATTTATGTGATTATAGTTAACTTTAAATTGGGGTTAGGTTATTTAGCAAGCCACAAGTGCCGCAAATGTGGTAATGTGGTCAGATGGTCATTTAAATGTAGTTGTGAGAAAGGGACTAAGGTAAAACAAAAATAGCCAAAAAGGAGAGCAAGCTATGGCAACGACACTACCGATAGAGATATACGAGGCATTTTTAAGCTCACGTAGGAATGTAACCACAACATTTTTTGAACTTCTTACCGCTGCCACATGGGCATGGAGCATTTCTTTTTATTCCAGCAGTCTTTAGCCTGTTTATTTCTTGAACAAAATCAATTTCCTTAAGCGGAGGAGTCCTAAAAGATAAAATTGTATCCTCGCCCTTATAAGTTATAGCAAAATCTCCTTGGCTAATGATATCCATGCCTATCAAAATATCACAGCCTGCCATTCTTCCTAGGGCAACCTCTAAATCATGGATAAATACTTTATTAGGCAGAAAAACGCAAATATCATAAGAGGGAACGCTAACTGTCGTTTCAACATTGCTAACTCTTTTTATTCCAGTAGGGCTTAAGCCTAAATCATCTACAATTCTTTTTGTAATCATAGAATTGGTTGCGCCAGTATCCCAAATCCCTTTGTACGCTCGTGCATTTATCGAGGATAACTCTACAACTGACTCTATATTGTTAAAACTGCCAGAAACATGCACTTCAGTTGAAAGCTCACGAGCTAAACCTTTATAACGTACTGTAAATGCTCTTGTAATCTGTTTTTCAGGCAAAGCTTACCCGTGAATGGTAAGTTTGAGTATAGCTTTCAGAGCCAGGGGTGCATAATTGAACAAGAAATGTGCCGATTTCATGTTCTTTAATTGTGACTGCAACTGCTTCTTTTTTAGAATTATAACTACCGAGAACTGTTTGATTTTTTATAACTATATATTTCCCGTTGTATAGCGACACAAGCTCATCTTGATGTTCTATATAATAATTAAATTCTTTTTCTAATACAGATGCCATTTTCCCATACCTCCTTAGCTTATTTACATCTATCTAAACATATTTTAACATATTATGTGCAAAAACTGATAAATTTTACCCCTTCCTTTTTCCCTGTGTCAAAAAAAAGAGATAAAAATTAGGTTACAAATATTTTTTCACTTGACATGTTGTTATCTATTAGATTACAGCAAGAACATGACTAAGTTTCACTATTAATAACAACTATACTCTATAGTGGATCCTATTGTCAAGACCACATTTAAGTGGAATTAAGGTATAACCCTCTAAGAGGGTATTTAGTCTGTTAGTATAAGGGTAAGGGATGGGGTAATGCATCCCTTACGACGCCATCGCAAAATCAGAGATATTTTTACAACTCAGGACATCCACGTGGAGCCGAGGCAAGTGCTATCCTCTACAGCCTGATTGAAACAGCAAAGGCTAACAAACTTGAATCCTACAAGTATATGAGGTACATCCTTGAACAATTGCCTTATGCCAAAACTGAAGATGATTACAAACACCTGTTGCCACAATACATAGACAGGAGTGCTTTGGTATAAAACTCTCAGGGTGGGGTTTACTTGTCGCTTACACCTTTTTACACCCCTGTGTCCGATTAAATCGTAGCTACTCCAATGGTAAGAGAGGTGTTGTTTTCTCCCAGTCGCCTCGTTACTCTTTTGACTGCAACCTGGTATAATACTACAGGCATTCTGTCCCTCTGCTTTTTATTATGAGTGAAAACACTACTTTTCGATCAAAATAAATCATAAAGGCAAAGTTTTCTCTTTTAGACCGGCAACCGGAGCAAAAGTCATTCGGTGGATTTCACACGGGCCGTGCTCTCTGATGTTAAGCACGTGCTCTTTTGTTCCATACCCCTTATGCCGTATAAAACCGTACTGCGGATACCTCTTATGGTAAGCGCTCATGATGGAATCTCTCACAACCTTTGCCACTACCGAGGCTGCGGCAATGGAGGCGCTTTTTTCATCCCCCTTTATTATTGATACCTGCTCTATGCCTATATCTTTAATTTTCACGGCGTCTATCAAAAGCAACTGCGGCTTTACAAAAACATCCGATACAGCTCTTTTCATAGCCAAACGCGTGGCATTTAAGATGTTGAACCGGTCTATTTCCTCATTTGTCGCCATACCGACACCGATATGTACCGCCGTGTTGTAAAGTAGTTGCAGAAAAACACGGTCTCTCTGCACCACGGAAAGCTTCTTGGAATCGTTCAAACCTTCAATATAGAAATCTTCCGGCAATACCACACAGGCGGCAACAACGGGACCTGCAAGAGGTCCCCGTCCTGCCTCATCTATTCCGCCTATTGGGGTATGGCCCCTCGTGAAATACTCCTTGTCATGGTTGAACAGCCCAAACATCAGGCCCCTTTAACTTCCCTTCCCTTTTCCTTTATTTTTGCATCCTTACCTTTTTTGAACCTCAGATAGTAAAGCTTTGCCTGTCTTACATCTCCTCTTCTGACCAGCTCAATTAGTTTTATTATCGGTGAATGCACAGGAAATATCCTCTCAACACCTACTCCAAACGATACCTTGCGAACCGTAAATGTCTCCCTTACGCCCCCGCCATGCCGTGCTATCACTATTCCCTCATATGGCTGCACTCTCTCCTTGTCCCCTTCCACCACCCGCACATGCACCCGTACCGTATCCCCTATGCCAAAGGCGGGAATATCCCCCTTTTTGTGCGTTTCCTCTAATGCCGCTACAAAATTCATATCCGTGTCTCCTCCTTTATTTCTTCTAAGAGCTCTCTCCTTGCTTGCGTTAAGTTTGAGCTGTCTATCATGTGTGGTTTATGTAAGTAAGTTTTCCTTAACGCTTCCCTCTCACGCCATCTCTGTATGTGTGCGTGATTACCGCCTGTTAATACATCCGGCACTTTCATTCCCATAAACTCCGCCGGTCTCGTAAATGTAGGATAATCTAAAAGCCCCGATGTAAAAGACTCGTCATCCTTAGAACGTTCATCCCCAAGCACTCCAGGCAAAAGCCTGCAAACTGCATCTATTATAACTAAAGCGGCTAACTCCCCACCGGTTAATACATAATCACCTATGGATATTTCCTCATCAACAAACTCCACTACTCTTTCGTCAACCCCCTCGTATCGCCCGCATATTAACGTCAGAGTGCCCCCTGCAAGGGCTAACTTCTGCGCTCTGCTTTGATTAAATACGCCGCCCACCGGTGACAAAAGAATCACCCGGCTTTGTATTCCCTCAGATTTCAAAGCCGCCAGAGCATCATATATGGGCTGCACTTTCAGAACCATTCCCGGACCCCCGCCAAAGGGATAATCATCCACGCATAGGTGCTTATCTGTTGCGTAGTCCCTTATATTAACCGCTCTGACTTGCACCTTATCGGAGGCTATAGCACGTTTTATTATACTCTCGTTTATATAAAAATCAATCAGCCCGGGAAAAATTGTCAGAACGTTAAATCTCATGGCTGAAGCAGCCCCTCTATAACCTCAATAACTATTTTCCCTTCCACTATATCTATCTCCTTTATCACATCGGCAATTGCGGGAATTAAGTACTCCCTGCCTTCCTTTTCAACCACATAGACATCATTGGATTTAACATCTATGATATCCTCCACTTTACCTATGCTTTCCCCCTCTGTGGATATAACCTCAAGGCCGATTATTTCGTGGTGGTAGTAATGTCCCTCCGGCAGTGTAGGAAGCGAATTTTCATCTATTTTTATCAGAGCGCCGCTATAGGCCGCAGCATCTTCAATCGTTTCAACGCCGGCAAGTTTAAGCAAAGAGCTGTTAGTGCCGTCTCTGATGGAAACCACAGCCATGGATTGCACACTGCCGCCTCTTTCGATGAAAAAACTCTCAAAATCTGCAAAAGTCAAATCCAGCACCGCCCTCATCTCACCTTTGAGGCCATGCGGTTTTAATATCTTTCCAACCTCTATGTATGCCACAGAACCCCTGAAAACCAACGGGCAGCACCTACTTACCGCATATGCTGCCCATCAGAAATTTTTATTGAGATGCTTTATTATTCGAGAATTTCCAGTACGGAACGCTTACCTATCTTAGTTCCCGAGGCTGAAAGAATTGTCCTCATAGCGCGAGCCGTTTTACCCTGTTTCCCGATTACCTTACCCAGGTCGGTTGCCGCCACTCTTAACTCAAAAACTGTTGTCTTCTCTCCATCCACCTCTTTAACAGAGACCTCCTCCGGCTTGTCCACCAGTGCCCTTGCCATAACCTCAACTAGTTCTTTCATCATGTTATCCACCTCCAAATGTATCAGGCTGTTTGCAGTTGAACTCCAGCCTTCTGTAATAGCTTCCTAACGGTATCTGTAGGCTGAGCGCCATTTTCAAGCCACTTTTTGACTCTCTCCACGTCCAGCGTTACTGCCGAGGGCTCTTTCAGGGGATCATAGTTTCCCAGTATCTCTAAAAAACGCCCATCCCGCCGTGTCCTTGAATCCGTAACCACTATTCTGTAAAACGGCCTCTTGTGCGCTCCCATTCTCGTCAAACGTATCTTTACCAATGTCGTACCTCCATATGCAGATTTCCTATTTTAATATAATTTCTCACGTAAGTAAAGGTTTTTTTATTTTCCATTTAAAAAGGCAAAAAATCGGGTAACTTAAACCCCTTCTTTCCCTTAAACATTTTCATCATTTTTTTCATATCCTTGTACTGTTTAAGAAGCCGGTTAACATCAGCCACAGTGGTACCGCTGCCTTTGGATATCCTCAGCTTTCTACTGCCGTTTAATATGTCTGGATTTCTCTTTTCCTTTTTAGTCATTGAGCTTATCATCGCCTCAATCCTGACAAACTGCTTTTCATCAACCTCCACACCCTTTAGTTTATTAAAACCCGGAATCATGTTAAGTAGATTCTGAATCGGCCCCATAGAGCGTATTTTGCTAAGCTGGTCTCTGAGATCATCAAGGGTGAAGCTGTCTGTCATCATTTTATCTCTGAATTTCTCGGCGTCTTTTTCGTCAAAAGTCTGCTGAGCTTTTTCAATAAAACTGAGAACATCACCCATGCCAAGAATTCTTGAGGCTATTCTTTGCGGATGAAATGGCTCTAACATATCTATTTTCTCACCGGTACCGATAAATTTAATCGGTTTGCCGGTCACTTCTCTTATAGAAATGGCGGCACCGCCCCTTGCATCCCCATCCATCTTGGTAAGCACTATGCCGTCAATTCCAATCTTTTCATTAAAGGTCTTTGCTATATTTACGGCATCCTGTCCGGTCATTGCATCGGCTACAAAAAGAGTCTCCCTCGGTGATACAGCATTCTTTATATCTTTCAACTGCCCCATCAGCTCATCATCAATGTGCAGCCTTCCGGCGGTATCTATAAAGACAATGTCCCTTGCCTCTTTTTTGGCTTCCTCAACGGCATTGCGGCAAACATCAACAGGGTTTTTCCCTTCTTTTGAGAAAAAAACAGGGACTCCGGTTTGTTTTCCAAGAGTGATTAGCTGTTCAATTGCGGCAGGACGCTGCAAGTCTGCCGCCACCATCATCGGACGCCTGCCCTGAGTCTTAAAATACAAGGCAATTTTTGCTGTTGTAGTGGTTTTACCCGAACCCTGAAGGCCTGCCATCATTACAATTGTGGGTGGATTGGGGGACAGCTGAATCCTTTCGTTTTCCTCCCCCAACAGAGCACACAGCTCATCGTTTACTATTTTTACTACCTGCTGTCCCGGGGTCAGACTCTCCAGCACCTGAGTGCCAAGCGACTTCCCCTTTACCCTCTCTACAAAGCCCTTAACTACCTTAAAGTTTACATCGGCCTCCAAAAGAGCAAGACGTATCTCTTTCATAGCCACATCTATATCGTCAGCAGTTAAAAAGCCTTTGCCTTTTAACTTCTTAAAAATTCCTTCTAATTTTTCATTTAAAGAAGCAAACAAATATCCCTGCCTTTACCGTTGTCAGACGGCATGTTAGTACACCATTTCCACCCCCGTACCCCGGGTGTCCTCTGTAAAATTACCAATTCAGAGCTGAGACCCCTGTTAATGTTAAGCAAGAAGAGTTTGAATCTTTTCCTTAAGCTGTGCTTTGGGTACGGCTCCGACAAGCTGGTCTATCTTGTCACCATTGCGGAAAAACATAAGGGTTGGAATCCCCATGATTTTATACTTGCTGGCTATATCCGGATTTTCATCGGTATTTAACTTAACCACTTTTACCTTCCCGACAAATTCCCTTGCCAACTCCTCTACTATGGGAGCAACCATTCTGCAAGGGCCGCACCACACCGCCCAAAAGTCAACAAGAACCAGTCCCTGTGTCTGCAGAACCTCAGAGTCCCACGTAGCCGTAGTTGCAGCAATCACACCTTCTGCCATATATCCTCCTCATTTCAATTTAAACTCAGGTTTTCTATCATCAAAAAACCAGACCGGATATGATTATATTTATTAACACAACAATTTGTCAAACGATTTTTTAAACCGGAAAAACTAATTGGCCGGTTGCATAGAAAGCATTGACAGCAACTGTATGTTTCTGTTATTTTTACCCATGACTGGCCATAAAGGAGTGTTTTTTGTTTTTGCCGCCATAGTGTTGTTTATTGTTGTTACAGCCGGCAAAAAAGCACACTGCTTTGATTTTAAAGGTCTGCAGCCTGTTCAGCCGCACGGAGTGTTTTCCACGTTTTCTGCAACAACAAATGAAAAGGGGGCGGCAGCTTTAGGGATTGATCTGGAGCAGTCAGTGGATCCGACTTTTTATAGAATTACCAGTTCTGTTTCCTATTCTCTGACTGATATTGTGGAGTTCAGTGCCTCAGTGCCTTTCAGTATGAAGACCAGTGAGTACGGGTTTGAGGACCCTGCAGTAGGTATAAAAGCGCGTATTTTTGAGGAGACGGAGTTAAGGCCGGCCATTGCCGTACTGGGAGTAATCTCACCTCCTTCCGGTAGTGAAGATATCACCACAAACGGCAGATACGGCGGCGGGCTGATTTTATCTAAAAAAGTGGGGCCCTTCAGAACACACTTAAACTTGCTGTATTATGTACCATTTAAGGAGAGCCTCAGAAGTCAGATGGGCATCCTTTTTGGTACTGATTATCCAGTTGCACATAACCTGAACCTGCTTTCAGAGCTGTACCTTAAGAGAAGTCATTTGGATAACAGTTTTGATTACTTTGAAGGACGCATAGGTTATAGGTTTAAACCTTTGGATTTCCTGTATACAACCTTAGGAATAGGTTATGAGTTTATGAAAAGCACACCGGACATCAGGATTTTTTTAAACTTCACTCTTGTGCACTCACATCCTGTTTATAAAAGAATATACGAGGAGGAGCAATAATGTTTGATTTGGGCATACAGGAAATGGTAGTGATTTTTGTAGTCACCCTGCTGGTCTTCGGCCCAAAGAGTATGCCGGAAGTGGCGAAGAACATCGGCAAATTTCTTGGCTATTTCAAAAAAACATACGGTGTGTTACGAGAGCAGATACATGATGAGCTCAAGGATGAGACAGCTCCTTTTAAGGAGGAGTTTGATAAAATAAACAGGGACTTTCTAAATTCCGCTAATGCGTTTGAGGCTGAACACAAGCCATTTGAGCATCCATCGCTTGACAGCGGCAACAGGAAACCGCAAGATGCTGGAGATACATCTCAGGTTGATACGGCAAATACTGAGAGCACGGAACCGGCGGACACTGCTTCAGAGACACTTCATGAGAAAAAAACTCATCCTGAAATAAAAAAAAACGAAACAACCATGAGTCAGGTTTAACACATGACAGAGCAGACTCCACAACAGCTCTCTGAGCAACCGAAAATGTCTTTTGTAGATCACCTCGGCGAATTAAGGACAAGGTTAATCGTATCATTTTCGGCGATACTGATTATTTTCATAGTAGTGTTTAATTACTCTGAATTTCTGTTTAAGGTACTTATTCTGCCTATGGAGCAAAATTTAATTTTCAAAAAGCATTTACCGTTCATATTTTTTGAACCTAAAACCACAGCGGCTGTAAAACTGGTCTTTCTGGAGCCTGCGGAGGCTTTCTGGATGCACATTAAGCTCTCCATGCTGGCCTCAATAGTGTTATCCCTGCCAATTTTGTTTTCTCAGCTCTGGTTGTTTATATCTCCAGGGCTTTTGCCTAACGAGAAAAAATACGTCTTGCCGTTTATTTTCTCTGCAACAATTCTTTTTATGTTTGGTGCAGCCTTTTGTTTTGTTATAGTGCTTCCGTTTGCACTTGGCTTTTTGCTTACCTATAAAACAGAGCATCTGATACCCATGATTTCCGTTGGCCGCTATGTGGATTTCACAATGAAGTTTATTCTTGCCTTTGGCGTAATATTTGAGCTTCCCATAGCCATTATAGTCTTAACCAGACTGGGTCTGGTGACGCCTGCGTTTCTTAAAAAAAGCAGAAAGTATGCCGTTGTTATAGCTTTCATCATAGCTGCTGTTGTTACACCAACCCCTGATGCTTTTAACCAGAGCCTTATGGCGGTGCCGATAATAGTACTTTTTGAAATAGGAATTTTTGTCTCTAAGTTTTTTATTAAAAAACCGGATGAAAATGAAACAAAAGACGTTGTCAAAACCGCAAAGTAGTTATACCAGGTTGCATTCAATCGTCTAACTTTGTTGGCTTCGTCAAAAGCTCCTTGACGTACGCTCCCCTAAAGCGGGCTACCGGTTTTTATATATCGGTTTTCGGGTTTTTTGTGTCTCTTGATTTTTCTCACATACTCAAGCTAAATTACTATTGGTGTGGTCAACAGGTGAATTGAATGCTGCTGTTACAAGCAAAGTGGTTGTCTTGATACCTGCCTATAATCCTGACGAGAAACTCCTGAGGGTAGTGTCTGAGCTTGTAGGGTTAGGGCTTAAGCACTTAATAATAATTAACGACGGGAGTAAGCCTGAGTGCTGCCCGATTTTTGATGAATTAGAAAAATTTGAGCAATGCCATATATTAAAACATGCTAAAAACTTTGGAAAGGGACGTGCTCTTAAAACAGGATTCAACTATTTTTGTTTAAATTTTCCGGATGCCACCGGTGTTGTTACGGCTGATGCCGATGGGCAGCACTTGCCGGAGGATATTTACAAGGTAAGCACATCACTTTGCAGGCACCGTAATAAACTGGTTCTCGGCGCACGGGCCTTTACAAAGGATATACCCCTGAGAAGCTATTTGGGTAATGTTATAACAAGATATGTTTTTTTACTTCTTATAGGCAAAAAATTTTCCGACACTCAAACCGGTCTCAGAGGCATTCCAACGGAAATGGTTAAAGGAATCTTAGACCTCAGCGGGGAACGGTACGAATATGAAGTGAACATGCTTATATACACCAAAGTCAACCGTGTGCCGGTGGCTGAGGAGCCTATCTCAACTATTTATATTGAAAACAACAGGTCTTCACACTTTAATCCGTTTTATGATTCAATGAAAATTTATTTTTTACTGGTAAGGTTTGTTTTTTCATCACTCTTTGCCAGTTTATTGGATTTTATCTTATTTACTATTATGTATAAATTAACATCAAATGTTTTTTTTATAAGTTTCTGGAGCGCAAGGTTAACGGCAGGCAGTTTTAACTTCTTTGTCAACAAACGGATGGTCTTCAAAAGCAGGGGCTCCGCCCTTGTTTGTCTGGTAAAATATATTACACTAATTCTTTCTCTGGGAAGTATTTCATTTGTGTTAATTGATCTTTTAGTAGATGATTTTGGTATTAATATATTTATAGCTAAAGTAACTGTGGAGGTAGTCTTGTTTCTGGTGAGTTTTTCCGCACAAAGAGACTATATTTTTTATGAGGAAAAAGAATTGCAACAGTGACATCAAGTATTGTTATAATGAAACATGCTATATCTTAATGAACATTAATACAGGGGGCTAATATGAAAAAAATACTCTTAGCAGTTGTTTTGGCTTTAACTGTGGTTGGTTGTGTAGCAACAATCTCCCCGGGACCGCTTGGGCCGCCCGGGCCACCGCCGTATGATCCATATCCATGGTATCCACCACCGCCGCCACATCCATGGTGGTAGAAATCATAAGTTACGGCGCTGTACTCTCAGGCGGCATGTAAGGGCGGGGTAAGTTGTGCATTACAGTTGGTTATCTCTGCTATATGTAGTTGCCGGGGCGGCACTGTGCAGGCACCTTACAGACGATAAAGAAAACTCTCAGAGTGGCACACGGTGGCGGAGGCAGGCAGGTGCGTATTATATTTATCTGTTAATCAGCGCCTTTTTGCTTCGCTCCGTGCTTGCCGTTTTGGTTGAGGGCTTTCCTAATGATATAGCCTGCTTTAAAGGATGGGCAATCCATAGCGCTGAAGTTGGTATTTCGGAGTTTTACTCCGGCGGGGTGTTTGCCGATTATCCGCCCGGGTATATTTATATCCTCTACATTATAGGAAAGATCAGTGCGCTTTTTTCACTAAAATATGACAGCACTGCTTTTCTTTATCTCGTTAAGTTTCCTCAGATAGTATCGGATATTGTTTTAACCCACATAGTGTATGTTGTATCAAAAAAGTACTTACCATTTAGAGCCTCATTTGCCCTTGCCTTCCTTTACGCCTTTAATCCGGCTGTAATCATTAACTCTGCGCCGTGGGGACAGGTTGACAGTTTTTATACTCTGACAGTTGTAATTTTTATCCTTTTTATTATACAACAGAGGCTAAAGCCGGCATCCCTTGCATTAGCCTTTGCCGTGCTTGTTAAACCTCAGGCTATTATGTTTATACCTGTGTGGTTTTTTGCCCATTTATACCAGGCTGCCTTTAATAGTCCAACCCCGCCGGCTTTTTCACATGCTCCTTACCGTACGAAGAAGTTTGCCTGCACCACTTGTTCCCTGCCGCCTGTGCTTGCTTCTGAATCCAACCTTGTATTATCTAAAGTGGACAGGGTAAAAAGCCTTATCGTTAACGCTGCATATGCTTTTATTTTTTTTTTCTTGCTTGTTACACCGTTTGCAGTGCACAAGGAGCCGCTTTGGATAGTACATCATTATATAAAAACTCTGTCGTCATACCCCTATGCCACCAGTAATGCCTTTAACCTGTTTGCCCTTACAGGCGGGAATTTTGCCGATGTAACCGGCAGGTTTTTCATTTTTACGTATAACACATGGGGCCTGTTTTTTATTTTTCTGGCTGTTGTTTTTACCTTCTTTGTGTGTGCAAGAAGGAGAGACACAGCCGCTGTTGTGTTTACTGCATTTTTGCTGGTATCGGCGGCATACGTTACCGGCCCCAAAATGCACGAACGCTACCTGTTTCCGGCATTAGTATTAGCCCTGTTTTCATATATCTTTTTAAAAGACAAGAGAGTTTTGTTTGTTTTCTACGGCTTCAGTGTTACGTTATTTATCAATGAGGCATATGTGCTTGATTATGGCATTAGGGAAATATTTTTTATTCCAAAGCATGATCCGGTTCTTCTAATCGTCTCTTTAGCAAATGTCTTGCTGCTTTTGTTTTTAGTTAAAATCGGTTACGAATTAATCAAAATAAAAACAGGGGTGGAAACATCAGCTTATCAAAGACAACCAATACCGGTTGAAAAGCAATACACCGGCTTTAAAAAGAAAGACTACATTTTATCAGGCATTTTAGTTTTGTTTAACACCGTTTTACTTCTTTATAACCTTGGCACAAACATTTCACCTCAAACATGCTGGATACCTAAAGGTAACGGTGAGGGCGTAACTTTCGATTTCGGTGCTGAAAAGGAACTGATGAAAACATGTTTTTTCACGGGTTTAGGTGAAGGGAAGTACCGCCTTGACTATTCAAATGATCATAAAATGTGGGAAAACGTTGCTGATACAGAGCTAAAGACAGTTTTTACATGGCGCTGTGAAGAGACACGCCTTAAGGCGCGGTTTATGAGGCTTACCGTAGCCGGACCGGGCGCTATGCTTTATGAAACAGCGTTTATAAATTCCGGCTCCGGTGCGATAATTCCCATAAAGACAGTAACCCCTTTTAACGCTAATAATGAATCAACAGGCACAGCCCAAAACCTTGTTGACGAACAGGACAGGGTCCCTGTGCATCCATCATATTTAAACAGCACCTATTTTGATGAAATCTATCATGCAAGAACTGCTTATGAGCATATCCACGGCATTAACTACTATGAGACCACACATCCGCCACTGGGAAAACTGTTTATATCCCTTGGAATAATGATTTTTGGGATGAACCCGTTTGGATGGCGTATTGCCGGAGCCCTCTTTGGCATAGCAACCATATTCGTCTTTTATGCCTTTGGTTTGAGACTTTTCAGAGACTCTAAATATGCCTTTATCGCTGCATTTTTAATGTCCTTTGATTTTATGCACTTTGCTATGTCACGTATTGCCACAATTGACGTGTATGCCGTTTTTTTTATTATACTGATGTACTACTTTATGTATATTTACTTATCAAAGAGTTTCTACACCGACAGGTTTAAGGATGTGACGGTACCTCTGTTTTTAACCGGATTGTCATTTGCTCTTGGTGTTTCAGTTAAGTGGATTTGTGTGTATGCCGGTTTGGGGCTTGCTGTGTTATTTTTTTATTCACTGTATTTAAGATACCGGGAGTCAGGGTTATCCGTAAAAAACGGGGTTGATTTTAAAACTCTTACAGTGAAAACAGCAGTCTTTGCAGCGGTGTTTTTTGTAGTAGTTCCGATAATTATATACACTTTAAGCTATCTGCCAGTTAAGTCGGAGGGCAGGACGTGGCCTGCCACGGCAATTTTAAATCAGCGGGATATGTATGAGTACCACAAAAATCTGGAAGCAACCCATCCGTTTTCATCGCAGTGGTACTTATGGCCGTTGATGGTGCGTCCGCTTTGGGCCTGGGCAGGGGGGGATTATTTGGCAAAAAATGAGGCTGCAAGCATAGTGGTTATGGGTAATCCAGCCATATGGTGGCTGTCAATTCCTGCCTTTATTGCCATGCTGGTGATGGCGTATAAGAAAAGGAGATTTTCATCCATCGGTGTTTGTGTTGTAACTGTGGGATTTCTTGCCCAGTACCTGCCGTGGGTATTAGTCCCACGGCTTACTTTTATTTATCATTTTTATGCCTCCATAGTTTTTTTAATTTTATCTTTGACGTATGTAATTATGTGGATGGAAGAGGAGCATCATTATAAATTCAAACGTTTCACATACAGTTATCTCAGCCTTGTGCTATTGTTGTTTGTGATGTTTTATCCGGTACTTTCAGGGCTTACCGTAAAAAAAACACATATAGTAACATGGTTACGGTGGTTTGAAAGCTGGGTGTTCTTTTGACTATGATTTATACCAAGTTGCATTCAATCGTCTAACTTTGTTGGCTTCGTCAAAAGTTCCGGAGCGTATTTTCCCTAAAGCAATATGCTGGATTGCTCCTCGCAGTAAAAAACCACTGTCCTCAGGGGGCGGGACGCTCGCAAAACAAGCCACTGATATAAGCACAATTTGAGTGTTTTATACTGCACTCCCCAGAAATTCCTTTAATTCATCTAATGAACCAGCTTTCCTTATTAGATTTTTGAACTCCTCCAGTTTATCTATAGTACTTATAGCTCTAACCATATTCATTAGCTCAAGTCCCGCGATACTAAATTTGAGTTCAAGTCCCAATTCAATAGCCTCAAGTAACCCTTCCTGTTTCCCCTCAAGTAACCCTTCTTGAAAAATATCACTCTCCCTTACATCAATCGTTATTGGCATCTTGCTTACCTCCAGTTTAATCTTAGTATATAACTTTCTTAAATCAGACAGAATCAGTAATTTTTTAATATAATCTTCTCTGTCCTTTAACGGTAACACAGATAGTTTCTCCAATATTTTAGCTATCGTAACATCCATATTGCCGGATTTGCATAATATCGCCAAAACTATATCTTCCGGTTTGTCGCTTTCAAGCAATTCAGAACAGTCTATGTCTTTTATGTTAACAATCTCAAACGAATAATTCCCGATTTTATTTTCAATGTTTAATGCTTTATCACCCACATATAAAACTATCTGCCTTGGTAACCTGTCGTAGTGATGAAAAATCAGTGCATTATACAGAAACATCCGCTTCAGCATTTTCTCAGGGTTGCTCATAATTTCTATGTGCAGAAGACTTATATCAGGCAATTCTATTATTAATACCAAGTAGCAGTCAAAAGAGTAACGAGGCGGCAAGGAGAAAGCGACACAGGCGTACTATGTTCGTACGTCAAGGAGCTTTCGACGATGCCAACAAAGTTAATCGAATGAATGCTACTTGGTATAAATCGGGCAACAGAAGACCTACATTTGTTAAATGATTATCAAGGGATTTTCCACTATCAAAACCTGTTAAAAATTTGAGTAACTTAACAGGTACATCTTTCCATAAATCCTTTAGCGTAATGTCAAATTTCTGATGCATAGCCCCCTGCCCTTTTCTAATGGAATACAATTTAAACTATCATAAATTGAGCCATAAATTCAACATTCTGTAGATGGATACAGAGCAGCTTTACAAAAGTATGTATCAGTATACAACGGGAAGCTTTTAAAGGATTTTGAACGTCTTTATGGCAGCCTTCATATTGCCGGTTATTATCGAGGGTTGATTACTGATGTTAATAATATCGAATTTTTATAACCCAAACCCACTCATCCCCATATAAACGGTCCACAGTTGGTCCGCGGTGTTTTTTAGGGGTAACAAAAAGTTAACTCATTACTTTTATAACGATTTATCCAAAAAATATATGGCGGGGTGGACGGGGCTCGAACCAGGACCCTCTAATCGGTAGATTTTCTATAATTGCGTATGTTAGTATGATAATGATATTGTTTAAATATGAGTAAGTTTAAGAAACTGATAAGTCAGATATTAACTGGGACATCTGACACAAATATAAATTTTGAAATGTTGAGAGAACTGTTAATCCGAACAGGATTTAATGAAAGAATAAAAGGTTCTCATCATATTTTTACGAATGAGGATATTGAGGAAATCATAAATATACAACCCAAAAACGGTAAAGGTAAACCATATCAAGTAAAACAAATCCGCAATATTATATTGAAATACAAAATAATGGTGAAAGAAGATGAATAAATACGAAATAATCATCTATTGGAGTAACGAAGATGAAGCGTTTATTGCCGAAACACCCGAACTTCCAGGCTGTGCAGCAGATGGTGCAACTTATCAAGAAGCCTTGGCAAATATAGAAGTAGTTATTTCAGAATGGATAGAAACGGCAAAAGAAATGGGACGATCTATCCCACAACCAAAAGGACGATTGATGTATGCATAAAAACAATAGTGGATCCCAAAAATGAGACAATCAGTGTAAGATAGAGCTGGTTGTATAAAATGGAGGGAAGAGATGAAAAACAGACGGAAGTTTTTATACTGACCCTTAAAATAATCTTAATGTATCACTCAGCCTCGCTGTCATTGCCTTTGGTCTCAGGTCATTTCCAACGGTTACAAGTTTAACCTGTGCCGTGGCTATCAGCGCCTCTGTTTCTTTATGCTCTATGCGGTGTTTAAATAACACGGAGGCAAAGTTAGTTTCTGCCACCTCAGAGTATATAGTTATAATGTCTGCATACTTTGCCGGTTTGTGATAGTGGATGTGGACGTCAGCCACTACAAACCACAGGCCCTCAAGCATCAGTTCCTGTAGTTTAATCCCGCGGTGTTCTAAAAACTCCGTGCGTGCCCGTTCAAGAAAGGCCAGATACTTGCCGTAATAGACCACCCCGCCGCAGTCAGTGTCCTCATAGTAGATCCTTATGTCCAGTTTATCTTTCATAAGCAGGCTGTTTCTTAAGGAATCGGAGTACCCTTAATAACCCTAAGCACATCATTGTATATCGCAAATGTCATAAGCATCAAAATCAGGGCTAACCCTATCTTCTGAGTTACCATAATTACACGTTCACTCAGCGGCTTTCTCCGTATTGCCTCTATTAACAAATACACCATATGACCGCCATCCAGTATTGGAATGGGAAAGAGATTAAACACGCCCAGGTTTATGTTAATTACCGCCAGAAACATTATGAAGCTCATGATTCCTGTTGAGGCTTGTTTGCTGGCTAGCTGAAAAATCATTATCGGGCCGCCTATCGTATCGGCAGGTAACACCTTTTGAATTATCTTTACTAACGCAAGTATAGTCAGCATGATTATCTCAAAGGTCTTTTGTAGCGCCAGTGGTATGGATTCAAAAATACTGTAAGAGACAGTCTCAACGTCTCCGGCAGGCGATATTCCAATGAGCCCTACCTCCTCACTTTCACCAAAAAGGTTCTTCACTTTCTTTTTCTGAGGCGTTATCTTAAAACTCTTTACACCTTCTCTTGTCTCTATGGTAAATGTCAGCTCTTTGCCCGGGCTCTTGTGCACCACTTCAGTCATCTCTTCCCAGTACTTAATCTTTTGCCCGTCTATCTCTGTAATTTTATCACCTTTAACCAACCCTGCCTTTTGTGCAGGCATCTCCTTTGAGAGCTCCCCTACAACCGGCAGCGGCCTGGGTACGCCAACCATAAATATAAATACAAACAAAAGAGCGGCAAATAATATGTTAAAGACCGAACCGGCACAGATAACCAGTGCCCTCTTATATATCGGCTGCGCTAAAAAGGAAGTGTGTCTGTCCTCAGCCTTTATCTCATCCGCCGGCTCATCCCCATACATTCTGACGTAACCGCCAAAGGGTATAGCTGAGAGCATGTACTCGGTGTCACCCACTTTCTTACTTATAATTTTCGGCCCGAATCCAAGGGAAAATTTCAATACCTTTATTCCCACAGCCTTAGCCAATAAAAAATGGCCCAGTTCATGAACTAATATCAACACGCCAAGGAGCACTACGGCGCTAACTACTCCTGTCATTCTCTAACCTCCCAAAATTTTTTAGCTACCATAGCCCTTGCCCATCTATCAGCCTCAAACACCGACTCCAAATTGTCAGCCCCCTTATTGTCATGAGCATCCATTACCTCTTTTATAATATCAGGTATCATATTAAAATTGATAACATCGCTTATAAATAAACCTACTGCCGCCTCATTTGCCCCGTTTAACACCGCAGGCATTGTGCCCCCCTCACGGAGGGCCTCGTAGGCAAGCCTCAAACATATAAATGCCTCAGTGTCAGGCTTGTGAAAACTCAGTGTACAAAGCTCCTCAAGATTAACACTCTTTAGCACACCGGTAATACGCTCCGGGTATGACAGTGCATAGGCTATGGGACCCTTCATATCAGGCACTGAAAGCTCTGCCAGCACCGAGCCGTCCGTAAACTCCACCATCGAATGTATTATGCTCTGAGGATGTACCACCACTGATATCTCCTCGTGCGAAAAACCAAACAAATGATGCGCCTCTATTACCTCCAACCCCTTGTTCATCAAAGTGGCACTGTCAACCGTAATCTTTGCACCCATCTCCCAGTTTGGATGTTTAAGTGCATCGGCTCTGGTCACAAATTGCAGCTCCTGTCGTGTTTTACCAAAAAAAGGACCGCCGGAGGCCGTCAGAATCAGTCTTTTTACACAACGGCTGTCATGCCCCTCCAGACACTGAAAAATGGCACTATGCTCACTGTCTATGGGCAGGATTTTAACCCCATATTTTTGCGCCTCCGCCATTACGGCGGCGCCTGCCATAACTAAAGTTTCCTTATTGGCGAGCCCTATGTGTTTTTTGGCTCTAATCGCCGAAAGTGTCGGTTTAAGCCCTGCCGCCCCCACTATAGCTGAGACGACAAAATCAGCCTCCACATAAGCCGCCACATCACACACTCCCTGCCCGCCGCTTAATATGCGGCAGTTCTTGTGCCCGTTTCCCTGTGCCCACTTATATAACTCACCGGCGGCTGCTACATCTGAAAGGGCTGCAACGTCCGGCTTAAATAAACGAATCTGTTCTTTCAGCACCTCCGTGTTGTTATTGGCACTGAGGGCACATACCTTAAACTTATCAGGATTTCCGGCTATGACCTCAAGCGTGCTCCGGCCTATCGAACCAGTTGAGCCCAATACAGAGATTTTCTTCTGTCCGCTATCCATACATTAAAAATATAAAATCAGATAATACAAAACGGGAGCGCTGAAAATCATCCCATCCATCTTATCCAAAAATCCGCCGTGCCCGGGCAGGATGATGCCGGAGTCCTTAACCCCCGCATCGCGCTTAAACATTGATTCAACAAGGTCCCCTATTATCCCCGATATTCCTAAAACGATTCCAATAATTACCGCCTTTGAGACTGTCATCGTAAAACCATATACAGTCCTCATTGCAAGAGATGACAATACAGCCCCGACAAGGGCTGCCACCGCACCCTCAACCGTCTTATTGGGGCTTATGGCCTCGTATAGTTTCCTCCTGCCCATAGCCTTACCCACATAAAGGGCAAAACTGTCGGCCACCCAGATAATCACAAGGAGGGAGATTACAAGCTCAGTTCCAATAGCCCGCAGTTTTACAAAATAAGAAAGCACAACCGGTATATAGAAAAAGCCTGTCCAAAACGGCGCCATATCATTAACAGCATTTTCTGCACTCTTTTTACCGTAGAGCCTTAACATTGAAATTACAAAAAACACCGCTATTGCAGCAGAAATCGGTATGTCATTATACTTATAAGTCAAATAAACCGGTATTATACCTAATAGTGAAAACAAGTGGCGCGCCGGCACATTTGTGCTGTACATGGATAAAAACTCCAGTTGGCAGATGTATGATATGAATGCTATTAAAACGAAAAAATACACAGCCGGTAAGCACTTAATATACAGATACAGCGCCGGTATTACAACCAAGGCAACTAAAAGCCTTTTTAAGTGCATTTCCCGGAGATAACCTTCAGGGTTTCAATATCCTCTGGGATAGCACCGAAACGCCTTTGTCTTAACTTGTAATCCTCAATGGCCCCGTAAAACTCGTCCTTAGTAAAGTCAGGCCAAAGAGTATCCGTAAAAAATAACTCGGCATAGGCTGCCTGCCAGATAAGAAAATTACTTATCCTCTTTTCACCGCCGGTACGAATTATTAAATCCACCATGTCACAACCGGAGGTATCCAGGTTTTCCATAAAACACTCCTCTGACAGGTTTGTGAGGTCATCGCCCTTTAATGCCATTTTTTTAACAGCCCTCAATATGTCGTCCCTGCCGCCGTAGCTTATGGCCATCAACAGGAGCATACCCGTGTTGGAAGCTGTCATGTCTTCAGCCTGATCTATCAGATACTGTATTTTATCGGGTAACTTTTCCCTGTTGCCGATTACCTTAAACACCACACCTTTTTGTAAAAGTTCAAGTATTTCAGTTTGCAGGTAATAGTCCAGCAAATCCATCAGAGTGTCAACCTCAAGCTCAGGCCGCTTCCAGTTTTCTATAGAAAACGCATAAAGTGTCAACACATTCACACCCAACTCCGCCGCCGCCTCTATTATCTCCTTTGTCCTGTGCGCCCCTTGCTTGTGGCCCTCTACACGGGGAAGCCCCCTTTGGTTTGCCCACCTGCCGTTTCCATCCATGATAATTCCAACGTGTTTGGGCAGCGTACTTTTATCCAAAAAAGAGTACCTCCTGATTCCTAAAACTTGATGAGTGAATATACATATAAAATGGATATCAACGGATTCTCACCCTTTAGTATATTGGCGGCTTTAATTCCCAGTACAGGCCTGGAAAGCACATACACCTTATCTTTGTAAATAGCATAATCAAGAATTGTACCGCTTACATCACCGATAAGCACATTTTCCTCAAGTGACAACCCCCCGTAGCGATAGCTAATGACAGAGGATTCTTTGAACCCAAGGGAAGTTGTCGTGGAAGTGATAGGAACCCTCTTAACGGCGGTTACTTTCCGCCCTGTCATATAGAGCTTATCGCTGACATGCCAGTTGCCGGTATCTGTTATAGATGTGGCCGTGGCCTTTTTGTACTCTTTATTATAGCCGCCCATATCATTTTTGCTTCTGTATATCCGTACACCCTGAGAATCCACAAGATTAATATGGTTGTCTTTGTCATAGAAAAAGACTACCCGTTCCTTTTTATCAACGTCCTCTAAAATGGCAAAGTCGTAAATATTCACACCCTTTGGAAGTTTCAAATCTCCGGTCTTGTTAAACTTGCCGTCATACTTCATTGTTTGAACATTGCCCTCATATCCGTCGTAATATGACCATGACTGATAATACAGGGTATCTTTTATCACCCTGAGAAAGCCTTTTGAATGCCAGAGCTCCCTGAAATCATTACCGTTTAGTTCATATACGTAAGAGTGTGCACCATCACTTACAAGTGTCGATATGACAACAAGCCCCTTAGTCTCTGTCTTTAACACATCCATGTAGAAATTCTCGCCGAGACGTTTGCCGTCGTATTCCCACAGTTTAAGCAGATCAACACCCGGTTTGTAAACAGTTATATCAGAGCCGTGCCCGATAAGTATCTCCTCAGTCCCATCGCCGTTTAGGTCCCCTATGGCTATAAGCTCAGAGGACATAGGAAGCGTAAAGGTAAGCATGGGCTCGCTTATTGAGGCGACAAAGAAGTCGGATACTGAGGCCAGCTGGTCTAAGTACGCATCCGTAAATAAGGATTTTCCCGATAAAAGCTCTTTACCGTCTTTAGTCCAGAAAAAACGCTGTCTCAGGTATTTTTTATCCTGTTCAACCACGGAATCAACAAAGATGAGCACCTCTGTTTGAAGACGCCCGGCCTCTGCTGTCAATTTCACAATATCATCGTCATCCAGAGGTGTGTCAATGAGTTCAAATCGCTGAGTATCCCTCAATTCCCTGTAATAGGCATCCCCTAAAAACCAATCCATTTTCTTCGCCTGGTAAAAAAGAGCACGTATTTTAGATTTAGTTATCCGTACAATATCACCTTTTAGAGGTGTTCCGCTAAGAACTACAGCTACATAGGAGCCGGTTGTTTTAGAGATAACCTCGGCAGTCCCTACAGGCTTTTCAAAGCGGCCGAGAGGCTCGTTTGTCACAGGATGGTAGAAGGTCTCACCAGGGCGGAATATCTCCAGCCTTGAGCCAACCGCCAATTCTGAGTCCGCTGCTCTCTCCAGTGTTATTGAAGCCTTTGTAACCCCTGTTATTGTCAAACTGGCTGATTTGAAATACTTAACAGCCTGCTCGCTAAGGGGTTTTAGAGGATTATCCTCTCCATTTACATATTTTAGAGGAAAAAGACAAAACACCACAAATACTAAAGCTGATACTTTTAATAAGTTTTTCATCATTTGAGTTTTTCCTAAGTTTTTTTATTTCCCTATTGTATCATAAAAAATGTAATAAAAGATGCTTTTATATTTTACATTTTTATATTTTCCCCCTGCAATGTTTAATGAAAGAATAAAGTGCTTATTTGTTATAAAATTTACCGTATTTACATCAATGTAGCTCTCCGCAGCCGGCAAAAGGAGTAACCCTAAAAAGTTTTATACTGCGAAGCTACGGCATAAAAAGCTTTTGACTTTTCCCCCTTTCAGATGTCATAATATACAGGTGGGTGTTATGTATTATTTGTGGCTATTTTACGGGTTGTTATGAGGTGATTGTTTTTCAGCGGAAAGACCGCTCTGCTGGGGGTACAAGGTATAACTATGCAAAAGAAAAGGGACGGCAAAGGGTATAATATAGAATGGATGTTTTAATAGCCGGCGGTGGGATTTCAGGTCTGAGTCTTGCTTTTTTGTTGTTAAAAAGCAGGCCGGATATTGATGTTACAGTGTTTGAGTCAGAGCCAAGGACAGGGGGTAAGATTTGGACTGAAAAGCACAATGGTTACACTTTAGAGGGCGGCGTGAACGGCTTTTTAGATAACAGGCCTAAAACCCTTGAGCTTGCCGGCATGCTGGGTCTGCCGCCGCTTAGCAGCAGTGATAAGGCAAGAAAGCGTTTTATATATAAAGAGGGGTCTCTACGGCAAATTATGGAATCGCCTCTGGGCTTTATAACTTCCGATCTGTTAAGCCTCTCCGGCAAACTCAGGCTGCTTTACGAAGCAGTGGCTCCGAGGGGTTGTGAGGATGATGAGACACTCAGAGACTTTGCGGTAAGACGGCTGGGACGTGAGGCCTTTGAAACACTCATTGAGCCTATGGCAACTGGAATTTATGCAGGAGATGCCGAAAAACTATCGCTGAAGTCGTGCTTTCCTAAAATTAATAATCTGGAGATGCTCCACGGCAGCTTGCTTGTTGGTATGGTTAAAATGAAGTTAGCCGCCGGAAAAACCGGACGGGAGGTATCAGCAGGCCCGGGGGGAAAACTAACTTCCTTTGACGGTGGCATGGAATCGCTTATAGCGGCACTGAGGGACAGCCTCGGCAACAGGATAAAAACCGGCGTCAGGGTTGTCTCAGTAGATAAAACCGGTGATGGTTACACAGTTGCCCTTGGTAATACGGAGACGGTAACTGCACAGCGTGTTGTTTTGGCAACACCGGCATATGCCACAGCAGAGATATTAAGGGATTTTGACAGTTCGATGCCAAAGGAGTTAAGCAAGATACCGTATCCTTCTGTAATGGTGATGTGTATGGGATTTAAGAGAGAGAGTTTTACTGAGGACTTTGATGCTTTCGGTTTTTTAGTACCTTCTAAAGAAAACAGGAAAATATTGGGTACGTTGTGTGACTCATGCATATTCCCCGGCAGAGCGCCCGAGGGAAGGGTTCTTCTCAGAACGATGACAGGAGGGGCAAGGGCTTCAGAGTCTGCCGCCATGTGGAGTGATGAAAAGGCGGAGGACGTGGTACTGGGGGAGCTGTCGGAAATAATGAGAGTTAAAGGAATACCTGAGCTGGTGAAAATCTATCGGCACGAAAAAGCCATTCCTCAGTACAACGTGGGCCATGCGGCGATTTTGGCCAGAATTACAGAATCGCTGAAAAAGCATGAGGGGCTTTACCTGCACGGTAATTCGTACAAGGGGATAGGGGTGAATGACTGCATAGAGGGCTCCTTTAAATTGTCAACTGAAATACTAAATTCTATGAACACTTAAATTATATTAACAGTATCAAAGGAGGTATATATAAGTGACTGAGCAGGAGATAGTAGAGAGGCTAAGGACAGGTAATGAGGTATTCAGAAAAATTGAGGATGAGCACAGAACATTGGATAAACAGGTGTATGAATATGACACCAAAGTGTATTTGACACTGGATGAGGACATGCACAGAAAGATGCTCCAGAAGGAAAAATTGCAGAGAAAGGACAAATTAGCTGAAATGATCCGTGAGTTCAAAAAATTTGCCAATTAGAGTAATAAAGGAGGCTCAGAAGTGAGAAGCGATCAGATAAAGAAGGGGGTAGAGCGGGCGCCTCACAGGAGCCTTCTGTACGCAACGGGAATACCGGGGTCTGAAATGGATAAGCCGTTTATAGGGGTTGCCACAAGTTTTACAGACATAATTCCCGGCCATACGGGAATGAGAGACATGGAGAGGTTTATAGAAAAAGGGGTTCACACCGGAGGCGGGTATCCCTTTTTCTTTGGAGTACCCGGCATATGTGACGGGATAGCTATGGGGCACAGGGGGATGCACTATTCACTTCCTTCGAGGGAACTGATAGCGGATATTATAGAGGCCGTAGCCGGTGCTCATCAACTGGACGGCTTAGTGCTGCTGACCAACTGTGACAAGATAACTCCCGGGATGCTTATGGCGGCAGCCCGTTTGAATATTCCATCCATAGTGGTAACAGCCGGCCCCATGCACTCAGGCCGTCTCAAGGGTAAACGCCTGTCGCTTGTAAATGATACTTTTGAGGCTGTAGGGAAACACAAAAAGGGTTTGATAAACGACTCGGAGCTGCAAGCCCTGGAGATGTGCGCCTGTCCGGGGACAGGCTCGTGTCAGGGCATGTATACTGCAAACACAATGGCCTGCGTGACTGAGGCTATAGGGATGAGCATACCGTTTACAGCCACAGCGCTGGCCATATCAGCGGAGAAACGGCGAATAGCTTTTGAAAGTGGAGCACGCATAACCGAGCTTGTTAAAAGAAACATTACACCTCGTAAGATAATGACTCTGAAGGCATTTGAAAATGCTATCAGGGTGGATACAGCTCTTGGCGGTTCAACCAACACAGTACTTCACATACCTGCCATAGCTCATGAGGCCGGAGTGAAGCTGCCACTTGAGATTTTTAATACCATAAGTAAGACAACTCCACACATAGCAAACATGCTTCCCGGGGGCACCAACTACCTTGAGGACTTGCACTATGCCGGCGGGATTCCAGCAGTGATTAAGCGCCTGGGGCATCTCATGCATGACCTGCCCACGGTCTCCGGTAAGCGCATAAGCGATATAATCCGTGAGGCCTCCATAGAGGATGAGGAAGTTATAAGACCGTTGGATAAGGTACACCATAAAGAGGGCGGAATAGCTATCTTAAAGGGTAATCTTGCTCCGGGCGGCGCTGTTGTTAAGCAGTCGGCAATAATAGAAAAGATGATGATATTTGAAGGCACGGCACGGGTGTATGACTCTGAGGAGGAGGCTATGAGCGCCATACTTGACGGGAAAATCACCCATGGCGATGTTGTGGTCATACGGTATGAGGGACCAAAGGGAGGCCCTGGGATGCGTGAGATGCTCTCCTCCACGGCAACCATAGCCGGAATGGGACTCAGTGAATCCGTAGCCCTTATTACAGACGGGAGGTTTTCAGGCGGCACACGAGGCCCTTGCATCGGGCACATATCACCTGAGGCGATGGAGGGCGGCACAATAGCAATAGTTGAAAACGGTGATAAGATTAAGATTGATATCCCAAAGCGCAGTATTGAGCTCATTGTTGATGCTGCCGAGATAAAACAGAGACTTAAAAGGTGGAAGCCCCCTGAGCCCAAAATCACCACCGGCTATTTGTTAAGATATGCACAGATGGTGACATCAGCAGGCACAGGCGCCGTTATGGAGGGCGCTACACGCAAACGGAAATAAGCAGACGATATATATGCAATCCATGCGATTAAAGGAAAGGGGTACAAGGGGGGGTGAAAGTATCTCCTTTCCTTTAGTATATTTTTTTGTTAATACCAATTCGCATTCAATCGTCTAACTTCGTTGGCCTCGCCAAAAGCTCCGGGATGTACTAAAGTGTCGCTTTCCTTATTGCCGCCTGTGTTTAGTTCTGACTGCAGGTTGGCCTTCATTTTTGCATACCTGAAGGCTACTCTTTTTAAGGCCACAGGAGCCTATTCTTTCTTTTACCCACTCAAAACGTGAAAGAACCATTTTTTAAAAATTTTACTTGACATCACGGTTACTATAAGAGAGTACGTCCCGGAGCTTGTGACGAAACCAGTAAAAAGTTAGACGATTGACTGCTTGTATTAAAAATCAAGCGGACGATATTAATTTTTTGTTATAATAATCACCGGATACCCGGCAAACGGCGGTAACCTACAAAAGAAATTTTCGGGAGGGCTGATATACCTACGGTTTATGGTAATGTTTCAGGGCTGAGCAAGAAGGCCTTGTATGACCTGGAAAGAATTTACAGAAGGAAAGTTCCTCCCAATGAGATATTAACGGTGGACCTTGGCCGTTATTTGGCGGAGATTTCATCAGAGCTAAACCGGCAGGTAGGGGTCACTGTAGAAAGAGGGGGCTCAATTGTGCACGTTATTGCAGGGGATGCCTCATCGGTGTTTATACCGGAGATGCCGAATTATCCGCTGGGTAGAAAGTTCTTAAGAGGGCTCAGGTTTATACATACACATCTTAAAAACGAGCCCCTTAGCAAAGATGATCTGACAGACCTTGCCCTGCTGCGCTTTGACTACATGGTGGCACTGGGCATTAAGGACGGCCTTCCCGATAAGTTCTATGGCGCTCATCTTGTTCCGCATAATACAGGCGTTATGTATGATGTCGGGGAGGCGGTTAGTTTTTATAATTTGGAGCTGGACTTTTCGGCTTTCATAAGAGCACTTGAGGATGAAATGCAAAAAGGGCGCTCACAGACTGATACCTCTGCGGTGGAGCAGGCAATCCTTGTAAGCGTATCGCCGCTGCCACGTTATGAAATTGAGGAGTCTATGGATGAACTCCGTGAACTATGCCACTCTTGCAGCATAGTTGTCATAGATACGGTAATTCAACGTTCAAAGGACATTAACCCACGGTACCTGCTTGGAATGGGTAAGCTTAAGGAATTAATCATCGATGCACTTAACAAAGGTGCCACGGTATTAGTGTTTGATCAGGATTTAAGCCCGTCTCAGGGTAAGGCTGTGGCAGATATGACGGAGCTTAAGGTAATAGACCGCAGCCAGTTGATTCTGGATATATTTGCGCGGCGCGCCCACAGCCGTGACGGCAAGGTGCAGGTGGAGCTGGCACAACTGAAGTACCGTCTCCCGCGGCTTACCGGTAAGGGCACTGCAATGTCGCGTCTTGCGGGAGGTATAGGAGGGCGCGGCCCGGGTGAGATGAAACTAGAGATAGACAGAAGGCGCGTACGAGAGCGTATTACACTTTTAACAAAAGAACTTGAGAAACTCTCACTTGCCCGCACTCAGAGAAAACAACGGAGGGCACAAAGCGCACTACCTATTATCTCCATAGTCGGCTACACCAATGCAGGGAAATCAACACTACTGAATAACCTTACAAAAAGCAGCACATTTACGGAAGACAAAATGTTTGCAACACTGGATACAGCAAGCAGACTACTGCGTTTCCCACGCCAAAGGAATGTGATTATGACAGACACGGTAGGATTTATAAGAGATTTACCACAAGACCTTGTGGCTGCCTTTAAGTCAACACTTGAGGAGCTTGAGGATGCCGATTTGCTGCTTCACCTTGTGGATATTTCCAACCCGCATTTTGAAAAGCATATAGCCTCAGTTGAGAAAACCCTGCTGGAGCTTAATCTGTCATCTAAGGATACACTTTTGGTTTTTAATAAAACAGACAGAGTGCCGCAGGATGTGGTGAAAAACCTTATGCGCAGGTTTGGCGCCACAGCTGTTTCCGCCATAGACAACACTACCTTTGAGCCGCTGCTGAGGGCTCTGGAGGAAGAGATATTTTTAAAGACAGCGAAGAAACTTTTGTACTGTGAGGTATGAACTGGACTTTCAACCTAAATGGATAGCGTGGGAGGTAACACGCCGCTGCAACCTGGGATGTGTTCACTGCCGCTCATCATCAGAGGCAACCTCAGAGGGACATCCTGATTTTTCCTTTGAAGAGGGTAAGCGCATCATAGATGATATTAGAAGTTTTTCACAACCTGTTGTGGTACTCTCCGGTGGCGAGCCGCTTCTGAGAAAGGATGTTTTTCAGTTAGCCTCATACGGCACTGAGGCCGGACTCAGGATGTGCATGGCAACAAACGGGATGTTGGTTACCGGAAAAACATGCAAAGCGATGAAAGCCTCCGGCATAAGGATAGTCTCTCTGAGTCTGGATGGCTCAAGTTCTGAGGTTCACGACAACTTCCGCCGCCAAAATGGCGCATTTAACGGAGTTGTGCGGGCTGCCGCATTATTTAGGGAACACGGCATTGAATTTATAATAAACTCTTCATTTACAAAACGCAATCAGGAGGAAATCCCAAAGGTTTATGAGTTGGCTAAGACCCTTGGCGCAACCGCATGGTATATGTTTATGATAGTGCCCACAGGGCGCGGGCAGGACATTATGGATGAACTTATAACGAAAGAAGATTACGAAAAAATCCTCAACTGGCACTATGATATGGAAAAGACGGAGGACTCCATCCTTGTCCGCCCGACCTGTGCGCCTCACTACTACAGAATAGCGCTGCAGAGGGGTAAAGCGGACGGTGAAAAAGTAAAACGCCGCTCTCTTAAGTTTTCCACCGGAGGCTCAAAGGGCTGTATTGCAGGACAATTGATATGCCTTATCGATGTGGATGGAAACGTGTTGCCGTGCAGTTATTTTCACCTGCCTGCCGGAAATCTCAGACAGCAGCCGTTTAAGGAAATATGGGAGAGTTCCCAGCTGTTTAAAGACATGAGGGATTTTAAGAGCTACGGCGGAAGGTGCGGCAAATGTGAATTTTTGAATGTCTGTGGAGGCTGCCGCGCAAGGGCATACTCGATGTGTGGAAATTATATGGAAGAGGAGCCGTTTTGTAATTATATACCGGTTAAGCCGGTTAAAACCTGACGGAGGAACAAGGTGTTATGAACGATACATTTTTAAGGGCTTGCAGAGGTGAAAAAACCAGCTATACACCAATATGGATTATGAGACAGGCAGGGCGTTACCTGCCGCAGTACCAAAAGGTACGTTCCACTATGGACTTTCTGACTCTGTGTAAAACCCCCGAAAAGGCGGCTGAGGTCACCATGCAACCGGTAGATACCCTCGGCGTGGATGCCGCCATATTGTTTTCCGATATTTTAATTCCGGCGGAAAAAATGGGATTAAAACTAAAATTTCTTGAAAATAAGGGACCTAAGTTCAGCAAACCGGTAAGAACCGTCAAAGACGTTAAAAAGTTGAAAGTCATTGTGCCCGATGAGGATGTTCCATATGTGCCGGAAACTATAAAAATTCTCCGTAAGGAGTTGAAGGTCCCCCTTATTGGATTTGCAGGCGCCCCTTTTACCCTTGCCACTTATATGATTGAGGGCGGAAGCTCTAAGAACTTTCTTACTACAAAGAAACTCATCTACAGAGAGCCTGAAACATACCGGTTGCTGATGGAAAAAGTTACAGAATCAACGATAGCCTATCTGTCGGCACAGATACTTGCCGGGGCTCAGGCTGTTCAATTATTTGATTCATGGGCAGGTGCACTTTCCCCTGCTGACTATAAACTCTATGCTTTCCCTTATGTAAAAATCACAGTGGAAGCTATAAAGCGTCTGGGCGTTCCGGTGATTTATTTTATAAACAATTGTGCCGGTATTATTGATGCTGCCAAAGATGTTGACTCAGATGTTATCGGTGTTTGCTGGCGTATTGATTTAAAAAAAGCGGCACGTAAGCTAAAGGGGCTTGCCTCCATACAGGGTAATCTCGACCCTTGCATACTGTACTCATCAAAGCACCACATAGAAGCCGAGGCAAAGGAGATTCTTAAAAAAGCTGCCGATGCAAGGGGACACATCTTTAATCTGGGACACGGGGTTTTACCGGATACACCGGTGGATAATGTTAAATTTCTTGTTGATACCGTACACTTAAAAAGCGCACAATGACAACAGGCGTAATACTTATAAATATGGGCGGCCCTGAAAATCTTGATGCAGTGAAGCCGTTTTTATATAATCTGTTTTCAGACAGGTTAATAATTAAGCTGGGCCCGCCCTTTATGCAAAGAACGATAGCGGCGCTTATTGCAGCATTAAGAAGCGGCAAGACAAAGTCCATGTATGCCAAAATCGGGGGCGGCTCCCCTATCGGTAAAATCACAGCCTTGCAGGGTGAAAAACTTGAGGCTGCCCTTACCGCCAAATCCTCCTCTGCTTACAAAGTCTTTGTTGCTATGCGTTACACAACTCCTTCTATAGAGGAGTCCTTGCAAAGGGCTGTTAATTCAGGCATTACACAATTTATTGCACTAAGTCTCTACCCCCACTACAGCCTTGCCACAACCGGCTCGGCATATGCGGTACTTAAGACGGAAGTTGAGCGCTTAGGTGTAAACTGTAAGTATATTACATCATATGCCGGCAACGAACTATACATTGCCGCACTTGTTGACACCATAAATAGCAAGCTGCCGGAATTTAACGGTAACTGTCATGACATTTTATTTAGCGCTCACGGCCTTCCCCAATACTTTATTGACGAGGGAGACCCCTACGTTGAGGAAATAACTAAGACCACAGAGAAAATCAGTAAGCAGATAACCGGATATAACTACCATCTTTCATATCAAAGCAGAAGCGGGCCGGTAAAGTGGCTTGAGCCGTCAACAGAGGATAAAATTCAACAACTATCGCAGCAGGGAATTAAAAATCTGTTAATTGTTCCCATAAGCTTTGTCTCAGACCATATAGAAACGCTTTATGAGATAGATATACTGTATAAGGAACTATCTAAAAAAAGCGGCGTTAATATATTAAGACCACCGGCACTAAACGATAACGCGGCTTTTATTGAGGCTTTAGCATCATTAGTGCTAAGGGAGAGGGCAAAGGAGAAATAAAGTGGAGAAAGAGCAAGGGGCAGGACACAGTCCTTCCCCTTATACCAAGCTGCATTCATTCGATTAACTTTGTTGGCTTAGTCGAAAGCTCCTTGACGAATCCCTTAAAGGACAATCCCCTGTAAGGGATTCGCCGCTTTCTCCCAGCCACCTCGTATTGTAATTTCCTCTCTATTGGTTATCTTTGAGATACAAGAAGTTCTTATCGTGCTCATCATAAGAGATAATGACGCTGTCTTTCGGTTTTAAATTTTTGTCAATATTTAACTCACTCTTCTTTTCCGGAAACAGTGTTTCCACCATTCTAAAGCTAAGCGCTGCTTGTGTCGGTGCCACTAATATCTCATCATATACAAACACTGAAGAATCTCTCCTTATGCCCCTGGGGTAATATTCCCTGGAATATATGGGTTTACCGTTTTCAAGCAGTTCCACTTTAATCGGAGAACGTGCGCTTGCAACTGACGAAGTCGATCTGTACTTAAATGTCAAAATAATTACCGCCTTGTCCTCAGGATAAAACGCTTTAAGATCATTTGTAAGCGGATACAGTATAGCTACGGCAACTATCAGCACTATGGATGCTAAAATGTAGTTTATCTTGTTGTGTCCTAATATCATGAGCTTATCCGTCTTAAAGCCCGTGTCTAAGTCTGCGATAAACTTATCGAGCTCTTTAGTAATATTTTCAACAGAGGTTGTTTCAAACACCCGTACCGCTGTTACGTCCACATCTTTATGCAGTGATGGTTTTCTGGTTTTTTCGTACCTCTGAACCGTCCACTTGCAACCTTCCCTGTAATGGCAATCATCCTGCTCGCAGCCTACCATGAAGATGCCTTTCACACCTGCATCTAATATCTCCTTTGCATGATTTACATGCACTGAGCCGATACAAGGCAAATCATAAGCCATAACATCGGACCTGGATGGAATTTCCGCTGTAAATTTACACCTGAATGCAACGATTTTCGGCAACCTAGCCTTAATTTCATCAAGCACCTCAACCCACGGGTAGTCCTCAAGTGTGATGGATTTAAAACTACATGCGCCGACGCAAACTCCACAGGCGGAGCACTTGCTTTCATCAACCACGGCTTTTTTCTTGCCGCCCTCAATACGTCTCATCGTTACCGCCTCATAAGGGCAGTCAATATAACAACGCTCACACCCCGTACACCGCTCACGGTCTATTACAGCAGGGGATACTTTTCTCCCTTTAATTATCCACGGGAAAACCACCAGTAACACCACTGTCCCCGAGACCACAAGCCACATTGTGGATATCGGCATGATGTTTAACAACGGATAAACAAAGAAATACGCCCAGTCCATGTGGATTTCAAACGGAATGCTGGCCAGGCTTGCCCCTGCATCACTCTTAGCCCTTAGCAGGAAGCTTATCACAAGGATGTTAACAGTAAGCGCTATCCATAGAAATTTCGGAGGCACCAGCCGCGGACGCGCATTTCTCATAACATGAATCCAAAGCACAAACACTATGCCAATGGTCAGAGCCACATGAAAGTAAAGAAGCATCCTGAATAGTCCGCCGAGAAGCTTGATGTCGTTGCCAAAAAAAGTGCTCATAATCGAGTCACCGAATATCGGCAGATAGCTCAGAAACTTTCCGGTAAGCACACCTATAAGCTGAGCTTTAGCGTCCCATACCAAAATGTAGCCGGATATTCCGATAACAATAAAGACCATCAAAGCCAAAACACCGGTTATCCACGCCACCCATCGAAACATGCGGAAACGGTCTGTAACCAACACATGCACAGTGTGCACAAGTGTCGTAAAAATTAAGGCTGCCGAGGTGTACCTGTGAACACCTCTCATCAGATTGCCCATAAAACTTGCGGATATTTTCTCAACTGAAGAAAAACAAAATCTGGGATCTATATTGTAAAATATATACAAATAGATACCGGATATCGTGTCAGCAACGAGCAGATAAATTGCAATTGCCCCAAGAAAATGAAGCGGGTTTAGCTTAAAAGAGAACAAGCTGCTGAACACATTGGTAATACGGTGAAAAACTTTTAGTGGTGTTGTCGGTTTTATTTGTTCTTTCATGTTATTATCCTGCCTGATAATGATAAGTTTATGCTATGATTTATATCATAGCCATGTGTAAGCGTAACAGAAATCACTTTTTTTAAAAATATTTTTTTAATGAACATGCCTTATGTCATTGATTTTTTATTTTCATTAATATATAATTCGGCAGTTTTTGAAACTGAGCTATAGTGCTAAGTAAATTCTAAATTAGTTAGGGAGGTTTAAGCATAATTACTCTATGTGTAAGTTTTTTGATATTAACATAGGGAGTACACAACAATTTACCCCATAAGGAGGGCAAAAATGAAAGGCAGAGTTGTATCGTTAGTAGTTCTTGGTGTTGTTTTTTGGGCTTTTGTTGTAGGGGAAAGTTATGGAGCGGACCCCCAGACGGTTCAGCTTGGCAAAACGGTTTATGAGAGAAGGTGTGCCTTCTGTCATGGCCTAAAGGGAGATGGGAAAGGAACGGCTGAGTTTGTTTCTAAGAAGAAGGACGGTAAGATATGGAAGATTTATCCCCGTGATTTTACCTTCGGTTCTTTCAGGTTCAGGTCAACCCAGACAGGCTCCTTACCGACGGATGCCGACCTAATGAATATATTATCACGTGGCATCCCAAGGTCAAGTATGCCTGCCGGCAGAGACCTTTCCGATCAGGAGAAAATGGCGGTAATTCAGTACATTAAGACATTTTCAGCGAGGTGGAAGGATGAACAGCCCGGGACTGCCATAACCGTAACTGCAAAGCCTGGGTGGGTTGGAAGCCCTGAGTCGGTAGCAAAGGGCGAGCAGGTATGGAAAAACATGAAATGCTGGGAGTGCCATGGTGAAAAGGGCAGAGGAGATGGTACCAAGTCGGAAACTATCAAAGATGATATGAAAAGAGCGATACTTCCGTTTGACTTTACAGTCGGAGCATTAAAAAGAGGTAACACTCCGGAGGATATCTATCTTGCATATACTACGGGTCTTGACGGGACAGGAATGCCATCATATGAGGATTCGCTCAATGAGGACGATCGCTGGCATCTTGTGTCTTTTACACAAAAGTTAATGGGATTGGTTAAATAACGGAGGTGAAGAATATGGATGACAGAACATTTATAGAAAAATTACTTGATAGTCCGATAGCTCTTTTAGTGCTTTCAAACGTCATATTTGCCCTCACCTATTTTGTATGGGGGGCATACAAGATCGTAACAATACCCCAGGTTCCGGCTGCCCTTAAAGATTTAATATTAGGAGGGAAATAAAATGGCAATACTTGCACCGGAAAAAGGATGGTTTCATAAGAAGGTTGCAAAAGATGAAAAAATGTGGATAATGTGTGCAACGGTAGTTGCGCTGGCACTGTTTGCAATCATGGTTTTGTGGCATTTAGTAGGCAAGCAGAACCCATCTTATACTGTTTACAACACCTCGCCGGATGAATTTTACAAGATGGCTCAGGCAAACTGGAAGAAATACCAGATTGGAGAGGAGGCCGGCATTCCTGTTGTTAAACCCGCTCCCGACAGTGACGTATATGTTATCGGCACAACGTGGAGATGGGAACCGGTACTTATCCTTAAAAAGGGAGCCAAGTACAGGTTTCATGTATCATCCCTGGATCTCCTTCATGGGTTTTCGCTTCAGCCTATGAACATGAACTTCCTGATACATCCTGGATATGATTATGTACTAACGTTTAAGCCTACATACACTGGTGATTTCCGGCTGATCTGTAACGAGTACTGCGGCCCTGGTCATCATTCGATGATTGGCAAGATAGTAGTTGAAGATTAAAGCTGAAGGAGGAGCACAATATAATGTTTACTACATGCGATATTACCGGATTTAAAGTAGATAAACGGGTGTTGCCTTTAATCAAGGCAAATGCAGTTGTATCGGTCGTAGCGCTTCTTCTGGGCGTAACGGCAGCCATGCTTGTTTTATTGACGAGATGGCAGGTGATACATCTTCTACCCGTTGATTGGTTTTACAGAATACTGACTCTCCACGGTTTAGTTGCGCTGGTTGTATGGATAGTTTTCTGGGAGATGGCGGGGCTGTTGTTTGGTTCAACCATTGTACTTAACGCACGAATGGTTGCCCCTTCTGTAGCATGGGCGTCTTTTGTCATGATGGTTGTAGGAACTGCCTTAGTGGCCTATACTGTGCTTACAGGAACGGCGGATGTTTTGTTTACATCGTATGCCCCCCTTAAAGCTGACCCACTGTACTACCTGGGGATTATCCTGTTTGCTGTGGGAGCTCTGATTGTAATTGGTCTTTTCTTTGCAAATATAATTGTTGCTAAAAAGGAAAAAACATATGGAGACGGACCGCTTCCTCTGTTTACGTTTGGTCTCCTTACCGCCTCTATCTTGGGTGTTGGCACACTATTACCGGGTGCAGTGATCTATGTCCCTACATTTTTGTGGTCACTAGGGCTTATTGACTCAGTTGACAGTATTATTTACAGGCTGATCTTCTGGGGCTTCGGACACTCTGCACAGCAGGTCAACGTCGCTGCTATGATATCCATATGGTATCTTGGTGCATTTTTAACCGTTGGTGGTACATCAATAAACGAAAAAGTCAGCAGAATAGCATTTCTATTTTATATGATTGGTATAAACCTGGCTTCTGCTCACCATCTTTTAGTTGACCCTGTTCCCTCGCCTTCATGGAAGGTCTTAAACACCAGTTACTTTATGTATTTGGCGGTGCTGGCCTCTATGATTCACGCATTTGCAGTTCCCTCAGCGGTTGAAACTGCTCAGAGACGTCGTGGATATACGAAGGGGTTATTCGATTGGCTTAAGAATTGCCCGTGGGGAAATCCGGCTTTTGTGGCTGTATTTTTATCTATAGTAATATTTGGATTCATCGGCGGTGTTACCGGTGTTATCAACGGTGCCGAGCAGGCAAACATGATAATCCATAACACGATAGCGGTGCCCGGGCACTTCAAAGGCACGGTTGTCGGTGGAACTACTTTGACCTTCATGGGTGCTACGTATTATCTGATACCCCTTATATTCAGAAAGAAGATTTCGCTGTACGGTGTAGCTAAGGCGGTGCCCTGGATGTTTGCTCTCGGTGTTGTTACTCTTTCAGCCGGGCTTTCGACCCTTGGGTACCTTGGAGTACCGCGCCGTCACTGGGACGTAACTTTCGGCGGCGGTCCCTTTACATATTCATTCCCTGCAATTACCGACATGTTTTGGGTTGTGGCTGTAGTGGGTGGAGCGATTGCATTTCTTGCCGTTTTGGCATGGGTGATTGTTGTTGTAGTGTCGGTGTTTTTTGGAACACCTGTCAGAGGCAAAGAGGATATGCAGCTTACTCTTTCCGATATACCGCCGGCTGATGATAATCATTCAGGTTTTGTAGCTCCCGGAACTTTTGCCCTTACAATAATCTTTATGATAGCGTTTTTGATCTTTACCACCCTAAACTGGGGATGGCTAAGTGTCATGTGGGAGGTAAAGTAGGAATCGGAGTGAAAACTCTCCTGCTTTTGCTCTTGTTTGTTAGTCTTTACGGAGCAGGCGTCTCGGAGGCTGATATGAAGTCACCTAACCAAAAGGTGACCCTCAATACAACCCTCCCGGACGTCAAACTCCTTGACTCATATGGAAAGACAGTTTCAATTAAGGAGATTATCGGCGGTAAGGTACTCATTATAAGCCCTATTTATACGAGGTGCCAAACCGCCTGTCTTCTTATTACTGACAGTGTGATGAGCGTTGTTGATAAAGTAGAGGGGCTTGGTGTGAATTATAACGTTCTTACCCTTACCTTTGACCCCGATGACGACCAAAAACAAATGGAAAAATTCAGAAACACCTGGCAACTCGATAATAAACCAGGCTGGACTGTGGCAGGCGGCGGCAAAGGTGAAGTTGAAAAACTTTTAAAAGCCCTGGACTTTCAATACACATTAGATGGTGAAACCGGAGAGTTTTTACATCCTAACTTACTGATTGTAATTACTCCGATGGGGAAAATTTCAAAATATATATATGGTGTAAATTACGACGAAAAGAACGTCAGATTAAGCATCCTTGCTGCTAAAAAAGAGGGCTCTTCCCTTACTCTTACCGAGGGTGTTCTCCTTTGGTGCTATCGTTATGATCCGCTTACCGGCAAGTATATTTTTGACTGGGGACTTGTCTGTGAACTAATCGGAGGGATAGCTTTTTTCATATCAATTCCTTTTTTTTTCTGGGGCAGACTGGTTATCTCTAAAATCAAGTTTTTTTCATCCAGAATTTTTATGCGTAAGCGTTTCTCAAACAGCTAATACCAATTCAAAAGTAAACACAGGC
>JAMOBJ010000032.1 GCA_039908095.1 Nitrospirae bacterium YQR-1 | reverse complement strand
CGAACCCCCGCAGGGGGTGTGGCAATCTCTTCTTTAATAAATTCAATAAGAACATACTTTTGCTTTTTGCTATAGACGATTGAAGGCTGCTTTGTTAGTGGCTCAAAATCAAACTTGACATAATCCGGCCGATGAATATAAAATAAACTTGTTGAAGATTTTAATCGTTATCCTGTGGTTATCAAGGGAGCAGGCGGCGGCATTACCTGAATCGGCAATAAAGGGGTCGGTGTTATGAATAGAGGCGTAAATGCATACAAGAGGGATTAACTTGTGAAATCGTTTTTTATTGTTATTGTATTTCTTGGAGTTTTTGGGTTTACAATTTATAGTCAGGAGATATCTGAGGAGACTGCGGCAAATGTATTCAAACACGGTGGAGTGCAATGCAGGTCTTTCAATATTGCAGGAACATGCTTTGCAGCAGATACTCAGGAGAGCCCATCAATGAGTCAATCTCTGAGGATTAACATAGAAACTCTGCTGCAACAGGCAAAGGCGGCCAAAACCGCCCCTGAAAATCTCAACGAACGCCTTCTTACACTTGAAGGTTGGGCACAGGCGATGGTACAAAGACGTTTTGATATAGACTCCGTGCTACCGCGTGAGAGGTCTATTCAGCTTAACGACCTTGCAAGGGTAAATCCTGAGGAGGCATCGAAACTGATGGAAGCAATATTGAAAGACCTTGGTAAATTCATCTCATTACACCCTGAATATGCTCAGGTTACGGCTGTGCCGCCTCCAATGCCGCCTTTAGACAATAAAAATGCAATAAGAGATGACCTTAGCCAATCTGAAATAGACAAGGCCAGGGCCGAGGTGAAAGCATCACCTACGAACTCGTCAAACATAAAATTACGTGCCATGGCCCTCAAGTCTTGGGTAAAGTTGATTTCCCAGAAAAGCAAAGATGTCAATAAAATCTACTCCAACGAAATAGATATGTTTATTAACTCATTTCAAAAAGAAAACCCTGAGAAAGTCTATGGTCTTACGGATAAGACTTTTGCTGATTTAGAACGCTATGCCGCTTCGGGCTATAAGCTAAGTAATGTTAATCCTGCAAAGGACAGAGAAGAACCGGTTAAATACACAACTGTAAGTTTAGCCGTTAACGCTAAAGAGGCGGTGGTCTCAGACGCTGTTGCAAGGGTTAAGTCAGGGCTGGAGGTTCAGAACTACCATGAGGTGTTCAAAACAAAAACAGTGTCAACTCAAAACGGACTACTTAGTATTGCTGTAAGCACTCTGCCTTTAATAGTTGAGCCTGTAGCTGAGGCAACTGGACGATGTGAGGCTTCATGGAATTCGCCTTTTGGCATTATTGATGTTGAGGACGGAGTTGATAAGGTTAATTCAGATTTTTATGCAGGCAAATCCATTAAAGACGTAGGGTATAAGTGGATACGATTCTTAGGGCCTCCTTCGGTTCAGTACATGATATATAAAAACGGAGCTCCAAACTTTAAACCCGGAGATGCTTACCTCGAGCACCTCAAGGCACTCTATGACCATACTTTGGCCCAGGGTGCAATGATACTTCTTACGATAAACCCAAGCTCGGGAAAAGAGATGCCGCCACAGAGAGTTGGCACTTTCTCTCAAAACGATATCCAGGGTTACACGGAGTTTATACAGTCTGTTTTCAGGAAGTTTCCACAGGTTAAACACTTCACGATGGATACTGAAGTGGACGTTGCATGGAAACCCTATGACTATGCTTTAGCCCTTGCCACCACTAAAAAGATTATGAATGAACATTGCCGGAACTGTAAACTCTATACAGGCGGTTATGTCAATATCTCCGGAAATTTCTTTGATGAGGTATTTTTCAGTCTTAAAAAAATGAATGCTGCGAATTCCTTTGACGCCTTTGGCCTTTGGCACACTTTCGATCTGCACTTAGGTGTAAAACGGGGAGATATTGACAAGTTTGAAATGATGAAAACACAGTACAAAAGAACCACAACTCTGCTCAATAACTATGGCTACACAAACATGCCGGTATTTTTGGGTGAGACAAGCACCCCAAGCGGCACACATAATCCCTTCACTGAGGGTTACTCCGAGCTCAGGCAGGCAACTGAACTGGTTAAAATCTACACTACCGCCTTAGGGTTAGGAGCATTCAGAGTGTTTTGGTCAAACATTAAAGACTATAATCTCTATGGTGGCGGTTATAGTTCGTTTGACTACACAGCTCTCATACATAATCCACAAAACGACGGGTTATCCCATAAAAAGCTCTCATATTACTCTTACAAAAATCTGGCCGAGAAGTTTCGTTGCTTTGAAGGGGCACGAGCTTCCGAGGTGAGCATAGGCAAAGGTATAACAGCATATAAGTTTGAAAAAGACAAGAGAACAATTTTTGTTCTATGGGCAAATTAATGCTTCCACCGATTTTGTAAAAAAGTAAGATTGCCGCAGGAGCTTATACCTTGCCAATTGCAGTACAACCGGTGAGCCACTCATCGGCGTTTTATCACAGCTCTGAGAATTATTATGTAATCAGGAGGACGAATTTTGAATGAGAAGGTTTACTATGGCGTTGCTTTGACGGCATATGCCTTTATTTGCGCTTTTTCTTATCTGCTTAGCCCTTATCTCCTCACCTGTATGATAATAATTCCAGCCTTTTTAATATTATCTTTTTTAATACCTAACTTTAGCATTGCTATGATTTTTCTAACTTTTTTTGTTCAACACACCGGTATTAAAATTATGGTTTCATCAAGTGATACAATGGAGTATCCTCTATATTTGATATTTGTATTTATTGCTCTGCTTGTTTGGATAGTAAATAAAGCTATAAATAAGGAAACTCAACGTGTTGTAACACCCTTTGACATACCACTGGTAATAATTTTTTTGTTAGAGACAATGACGTTACTGTGGACGCCGTCATTAGAGTTAGGACTTTATTTTTATGTCAAACTTATTTTTAATTATATAACTTTTTATGTAATTACCGCCTTTATAAAAGACGAAAAGAGCTTGAAAGCATCTGTAGCAATTCTTTGCGTTGCCACTTTTGCGCAATCAGTTTCGGTTCTTGTCTCGAAGTATTACAATACAATTGAATTTATTAATCTGTTCAAAGGAATAACTCTTAGCTTGTATGGAATACAGACAATCGAAAATCGGCCTATGGGGTTAGCCGGAGCTGCCGCTGCGGAGCTCATGCTCATGGGAATTCTTTTTATTGTGTCATTTTCTCTCCGGTCTAAGTGGTATAATCATATTCTTTATTTTGCATGCTGTTTGTTTATAGCTTACTCCATTGGAGTTATGGCGGTAAGGTCCGCCTTTTTAGCATTGATCATAGGTTTTGTCTTACTTTTTTATTTTCAGCCTGAGTTCAGGAAGCGTTTTTTTAGCTATTCTATAGAATTTGTATTATCTGTTTGCCTGATTGTTGTACTTTTTACTCCTGGATTTATAGACAGGATTTTAATTGGTTTTGGTTACAATGAGCAATTATTTTTTACAAAAACATCGTCTTCCAATAAGGAACTTCTTAAATCCAGCAAACAAGGCTTAAGTGCTTTTAGTTTCAGAGTGAAGATGTGGAAAGACGGCATTAAATATTACAAACAAAATCCCCATAAAATCCTTGCGGGAATTGGAATCAGCGGTCTTGTGTACTTATCTCAATATACAACTACGGAAGCTCATGGCCTTCTACTGTCCTTTTTCTGGGATATGGGCATTTTGGGTATTATTGCCTTACTCTATTTGTTTTGGAAAATAGTTATCGTCATAGCCGACATTTACAAACTTATGAATAATACCTTAACTGCAACCATAGCCTTAGTCTGTGCTATTTCAGTTATAATTGTCTTAGGTATAGACAACATTATCTGGGCTGATTTAAATTCTGCCTTTTCCCGCTTCTCATGGATGATTATGGCTTTATTTGCAGCCTCCTATAACGTGCTAAAAAATAATCATGCTTCCGGTAAAACTTCATAAACATTATAGTTTCTTTTCAGCAGCAGGTATAAACCACTTAAATTCCCTGAGTCCTGTTATCCCCTTTGGTCGAAATATCATAAGAAGTACCAATACCAAAGGCATTATAACCATTCGCCATATTCCCATGGGCCTTAAAAGCTCTATCAATATGGTATAGACTGTGGCGCCAAGCACTGAGCCGGCTATTGAACCTATTCCGCCAAGGTAAACCATTATGAGAATCTCTGTGGATTTTATAATGTCAAATGATTTTGGGCTTATAAACTGTAACAGATGCGCATAAAGAGCACCTGCCACACCGGCAAAGAACGAGGATAACATAAAAGTCAGAATCTTCACCTTTTTAGTATCCACTCCCATAAGCAGTGCCGCCGTTTCGTCCTCTCGTATTGAGACCATCCCTCTGCCATAGTTGCTATAGACAAAGTTTCTTATAACCCATAGAGCCATAAATGAAAAGAAAAACACCCACATCAGAGACGTAAGCTTTGCTATTCCGAGGTATCCTCTGGGGCCGCCCAGAAAATCCACATTTTCGATTATCGATTTTACAATCATGTTAAAAGCAAGCGTAACAATGGCCAGATAATCCCCCCGTGTTTTAAACGACGGTATGGAAACAATAAGCCCTGCCATTGCTGAAAGCAGCCCCCCTGCAATAACCGCCAAAGGAAAAATCCATGCTCCCATTGAAAGCGAAAACACCGTAACAGTTAATATTGATGATGTGTAAGCTCCGATAGCCATAAATCCGGCATGTCCGACTGAAAACTCCCCCATGTAACCGTTTACAAGATTTAAACTGAGTGTCAGTATTAAATTAATTCCGATATACATAACTATAAGCTCAATATAGCGGTCAAGCAGGTTAAAATTACCGGCTGAGTAGGACAGAGTACAGCCGGCAAGTAAAATAACCGGCGCAGTAAGTACTTTTGTAAAGGTTGCAGCTTTCATAGTTTTACGGAACGAGGGACTCCAAGTATGCCATGAGGGCGAAATATTAAAAGAATTAAAAGCAGTGTAAATGCTACAATGTCTCTGTAGGTGGAGGGTAGAAACATAGTGACGGCTATTTCAACAGTACCAAGGATGTAACCGCCCAGCATTGCACCACGGACATTCCCAATCCCGCCAACCACCGCCGAGATAAAAGCCTTCCAGCCGACCATTATTCCCATGTATGGGTCTATGACAGGATAGGCGGATGAATACATTACGCCGGCTGCCCCGCCCAGCCCCGCCCCCAGTGCAAAGGTCTGAGAAATTATCCTGTTAACCGGTATTCCCATCAGGGGAACTGAAACCCTGTCCCATGATATTGCCCTTATGGCCATTCCAAATCTGGTTTTTTTTACTATAAAATCCAGTATCAGCATTAGAGTTACGGAGACTGCTATTATCATGGCCTGTATTGAAGACATCGTTACGTTGCCTATAAGCCATGCACGGTTTGTAACCGTCTCGGGTATGTGTTGAGGGTAGGGGCTCAGTGCCAGTGTGAAGTTTTCAAGAAACACACCGACGCCAAGGGCTGTAATGATGGCAGACATTTTAGGAGCATTCCTTAATGGCCTGTAAGCGAGCCTCTCTGTAAGAACCCCCATACATGCGCTTAAGGCTGTGGTTATGATTAGTGCCGGAATAAACGGTAATTTCAGCAATGTAATGACAATAAAAAAAAGAAAAGCCCCCAGCATAAATAAATCCCCGTGGGCAAAGTTAATTAAGGAAAGCACCCCGTAAACCATAGTATAGCCAATGGCTATAAGAGCATAAAGGCTGCCCAGTTGAAGCATGTTAAGGAGTTGCTGAACTAAGTAACTCATTCAGTCCGGCTTAGGGGTTAACGTCTGCATACCAGTTGAAAGCTCCGTTTTTAATTTCCAGTATAACAACACCTTTTACAGGGTCCCCTGAGTCCTGAGTGAATGAGATATTTCCGGTAACACCGTGGTAGTCTCTTATCTGAGATATGGCATTTCTGATAGCCTCCGGTTCGGCCTTGCCGGCTGTTTTAACAGCCTGAAAGAGAATACCGAGGGAGTCATAAGTGAGGGCTGCGACATCATCGGGGGTGTTTTTATATATGGTCTCGTAGGCTTTTACGAATTTTTCCGTATCAGGTGATTTGGAAGAAGCGCTGTAGTGGCTGCTAAAGAAAAACCCTTCACAGTCTTTACCACAGAGCTTAAGCAGATCGCTGCTTGCCCATGCGTCACTGCCTAGAAATGGGGTAGTCATCCCGAGCCGGTGTGCCTGTTGAACCTGAAGTGGGACATCGCTGTAGTAGGATGGCAGGAATACGATGTCGGGAGCTGAGTTTTTAATGTTGGTAAGTTGAGCTGAGAAATTTCTGTCTCCCTGGGTATAGCTTTCATAGGCGGAGATGCTGCCGCCGTTTTTTTCAAAAGTACTCTTAAACACCTCCGCTTGGCCCTTTAGTACCTCCGAGGATGAGTCAAACAGGATGGCTGCCTTTTTTGCCTTTATATTGTTTTGGGCGAAATGTGCCAGCACCTGTCCCTGAAAAGAATCCATATAGCAGGCTCTGAAGGCATAGCGTTTGGGTTTTCCCAGACGAGTGTCAAGAGTCGTTTTAGGATTTGTTGACCATGGTGTAATCATCGGGATTTTTGACGTCTCTGTTATCTCTGATGCGGGAATAGCGCCGGCACTTGAGTTTGGCCCGATTATGGCGACAACCTTTTCCTGAGTTATCAGTTTCTGAGCGGCGGAAGCGGCCTGTTCGGCACGTCCGGCGTTGTCTTCAATCTGAAGTTTTATTTTCATTTTCCTGCCGCCCACATCAATGCCGCCGCTGTCGTTTACTGCTTTAACGGCCATTTCCGAGGCATTTTTGCATGAGGCCCCCACCGCCGGAATCTCTCCGGTCAGCTCCGCTATTACCCCTATTTTAATAACATCATTTTCCGTCTTGACGCTGCTTTCCTTATTGCTGCACCCTGTTAAAATCACCGCTAATGAAAGCGTTATAAATACCGTGAAAAACTTATTAAATTTCATTGCCATTTTACCTGTCTCCTTTGGTGGGAATTGTACCATTTTACGGATATTTTATCAATAGACGTACTGTGCTATTGTAAAGATGGGTTTCTAATACCAAGTCAACTTGGTATTAGAATTGGAATTATACAAGAACTCCTACGCTCTGATTCTATAATAGTTTTCACAAAACCACTCATACGCATTCCTGATTCCATCTGTTAGACTTATTTTATGGTGCCATCCAAGTTTTGTAAGTTTTGATACGTCAAGGAGTTTACGCGGAGTTCCGTCGGGCTTTGAGGTATCCCAGATAACCTCACCTCTGTAGCCTACAATGTCTTTCACTATAGTGGCAAGCTCCGCTATACTCTGGTCTGTGCCCGTACCAATATTCACTATTTCGCTTTCGTTATAAGTATGCATCATAAAAACAAGCGCATCGGCAAGATCATCTACATGCAAAAACTCCCTTTTTGGACTCCCTGTCCCCCACAAGACAACCGGAGTCTTTACCCCGCTTTCTATCAGAAGTTTGCTTTCATGGAATTTTCTTATCAACGCAGGGACAACGTGGGAATTAGCAAGGTCATAGTTGTCGTTAGGGCCGTAGAGGTTAGTAGGCATTGCGGATATATACACGGTTCCGTACTGCCTGTTGTATGACTGACAGAGCTTTATGCCTGCTATTTTAGCCACAGCATAGGGCTCATTTGTAGGCTCCAGAATGCCCGACAGAAGATGCTCCTCTTTCATAGGCTGAGGGGCAAACTTAGGGTAAATACAGGAACTTCCCAAAAAAAGCAGTTTCTTTACGCCGGTTAAATATGCGCTGTGAACCACGTTTGTCTCTATCAGGAGATTATCGTAAATAAACTCGGCGGGATAGGTGTTATTTGCCAGTATCCCGCCTACCCGTGCGGCTGCTAAAAACACGTATTCCGGTTTTTCCGTCTCAAAAAATTCCCTCACCGCCTGTTGAGATTTCAAATCAAGCTCTTGCCGATTTCTGAGCACTATGTTTGAATACCCGCCTGCCTTTAAACGCCTCAGTATGGCGCTGCCTACCAATCCCAAATGCCCGCTTAAGTATATTTTAGAATCTATATTCATATCTTGTAATTTCCCTTCCAAATAAGGTTACTTTTTTATCCAGTTAAATCCCTTGCTGCTAAGAATCCTGCGGCTCTGCCCTGGGCTCTTTAATCCTGCAGCCTCCAAATCGGCGTCCACCATGATTTTGACCAGTTCGTTAAATGTAATTTTAGGCTCAAAACCCAATTTGTCCTTTGACTTTTTAGTATTAGCAAGAAGGTAGTCAACCTCCGTCGGCCTGAAATACCTGCTGTCTATTTCAATAACTACATCACCGGCCTTAAATGGCAGCGAATTGGCGCAGGACTGAACAATCCCTTTCTCGCTTACACCCGTGCCCTCCCACCGTAACTCAATACCGGCATACTCAAAAGCATTTACGACAAAATCCCTGACCGACCAGCTTTGCCCGGTTCCGATAACATAGTCTTCAGCTCTGTCCTGTTGAAGCATTAACCACTGAAGCTCCACGTACTCAGGGGCAAATCCCCAGTCACGCCTTGCATCCAGATTTCCAAGATAGAGTTTTTTTTGATTTGCCGCTACCATAGAAGCAAGGGCCCGGGTTATTTTTCTTGTCACAAAAGTTTCGCCGCGCCGCGGAGATTCATGGTTAAATAAAATCCCGTTACATGCAAACAAACCGTAACCCTCCCTGTAGTTTACAGTTATCCAGTAGGCATAGACCTTTGCCGCAGCGTATGGGCTTCTGGGATGAAAAGACGTGGTTTCATCCTGAGGAGGTGTGGCACATCCAAACATCTCCGATGATGAGGCCTGATAAAACCTCGCTCCAACACCACTTCTTCTGATAGCTTCCAGGATTCGTATCGTTCCAAGGCCTGTTATATCCCCGGTATATTCCGGCATGTCAAAGCTTACCCTGACATGGCTCTGTGCTGCAAGGTGGTATATCTCATCAGGTTTTACATTATAAATCAGATTAGTCAAAGTCCCGGAATCAGATAAGTCTCCATATTCAAGGAAAAACCTTGCCCCTGTGTCATGAGGGTCAACATAGAGATGATCTATTCTGAGTGTATTAAACGTGCTGCTACGGCGTATCAGACCATATACTTCATATCCCTTATCAAGCAGCAATTCCGCAAGATACGAGCCATCCTGTCCTGTTACACCGGTTATTAATGCCCTTTTCATTTCTTGTGTCCTCCGGCTATGTCTTCTATTGTACCAGTTATGATTATTCTTATAGCATGATTATGTCAAGAGTTTTTTCTTATGCCTTAAATCATGTAACTGTAAATCCTGTAACACTCTTCACACCACTTGACTTTTATTTATCAATCTTACTAAACTTCTGCATGAAAGTAGCGGGGGTGATTTTACTTGCAGCATTTGTCTTAACTTTAGCGGTTACAGAGGGTGTGGTTACGGGCGGGCACTTTGCTAAGGGGCAAGCCGCAATTTTAACTCTCGATGTCTGTAACACCTCAATCGGTGGTGTGCCGGCCTCTGAGATGCCGGTTATTATTGAGCAAAATTCTGAAATCCTTTTATTTGATATATCTGAACCAAAAAGTTTTCAAGGTTTTACCTCCCATAAACCAGTTCTTCTAACCGAAATAAGTCATCCACCTCAATCCGTATAAAAGCCAAAAGTAGTTCATACCAATTCGCAGTCATTCGATTAACTTTGTTGGCTTGTTCGAAAGCTCCTTGACGTCTCCTCTAAAGGGGAATCCCCTGTAAGGGAAGGTGTCGCTTTCTCCTTGCCGCCTCGTTGCTCTTTTGACTGCTATCTGGTATTAATACCCCTTTACTAAGGGCACATAGTTACAATACTAAAATATTTTAAAGGGGTTTTGTTGATATTCATTATGGTGTAATATTATGGCTCGGAGGTGTAGTTTGATGTACGGAGATGTAAAAAAGCTGCGATTATTTTTTGCAAAATTATCGTATAAATTAATCATTCAATTTGCAGTGCTTACGCTTATTGGATGGGCATTATTGATAGTTCCGCCAATTGTGGAGGCATTGGACAACGCAACCTCACGCGGTATTTATAATCTTGAGGAAGTAGTGGTTACAGCGCCCGTAAGTGATGCGCCGCTTACTGTTACGACTAACCCTAAAGCCCCCCACCAGCCGGTTCCGGCCCATGACGGAGCGGAGTATCTAAAGAGCATACCGGGCTTTTCCATCATTCGCAAAGGCGGCACGGACGGTGACCCCGTGCTAAGGGGAATGTCGGGATCAAGACTTAACATCCTCCTTGACGGACAACAGATATTTGGGGGCTGCGGCGGCAGAATGGACCCGCCTACGGCTTACGTTTTCCCTGAATCCTACGATCGTATTACCGTTATAAAGGGTCCGGAATCAGTTCTTAACGGTGCAGGCAGTTCAGCGGGAGCCGTGCTCTATGAAAGAGAAATAAAACGCTTTAAGACCCCCGGAATTACATTTAACGGCAGTCTTACAGCCGGCAGCTTTGGCCGTAACGATCAGGTTGCCGACATCCGCGGCGGTGTTGAAAAAGGCTATGCACAATTTACCGCAACACGCACAGATTCAGACGACTACAAAGACGGAAACGGCAATACGGTTCATTCTTACTACACACGATGGAGTAGCAGTGCGGCAGTGGGCTGGACCCCAAACAGTGATACGCTTCTTGAGCTATCCGCAATCAAAAGCGATGGTGAGGCCGCTTATGCCGACCGCACTATGGATGGCTCAAAATTCGACCGTGAGAACATTGCACTTAAATTTACCAGAGAAAATATCTCTAATGTTTGGAAAAAGCTCGAGGCACAGCTTTACTACAACTACGTTGACCATGTGATGGATAACTACAACTTACGCACAAACACATCGGGCATGTATTCAGCCATGAACCCCGACCGTTTAACCGTGGGCGGACACATAAAATCCACCTTAGCTGTATCTGATATAGCAAGCATGGTAGTTGGTCTGGACACAAAGCATGACATACACACAGGGCGCATGGTGATGAATGCAAAGAGCGCTGCTGCTGCAACGAGCACTTATGAGTCTGCATCACGTAATGAGGATATGCGGTTTAAGCAGTACGGGGTATTTGGTGAAACAACATTTATCCTTTCAAAAGACAGCTTGATAGTTGGAGGCTTGCGCCTTGATTTACATGAGGCCCTGGACAGCCGCAGTTGTGTCGGTGGCGGCACAATGTGCAAAAGCAATCCCAACAATACCAAAGGCATGTGGGACAGAGATGCGCTTCCCAGCGGCTTTATCCGTTATGAAGGACAACTTGGAAATAACCTTGGAGTTTGGTATGCAGGTATCGGGCACGCTGAGCGTTTCCCTGACTATTGGGAACGCCTGCAGTACGACTCAAGTGCAACATCAACTTCCACAGGCAAGAGCGCCTTCTTAACTACCAATCCTGAAAAAACAACTCAGTTTGACATTGGGCTTAACTGGAAGTCCGGCAGATGGTCGGGCTCGCTTGCAGGTTTTGCCGGTAAGATCAACGATTATATTTTGATACGCTGGTCTCCATCTCCTACCCTCACCCGCAATATAGACGCCACAGTGCTTGGCGGGGAGGGGGATGTTACGTACAGATTTACCGATACAATTAAGACAACGGCGTCTTTGGCTTACGTTTACGGTCAAAACGATACCGACCATAAAGCCCTTGCACAGCAGCCGCCTCTTGAGTTTAAACTAAGCGGCGAATACGACAATAAAATCTTTTCCTTCGGAGCACTGTGGCGTCTTGTTGCCTCTCAGGACCGTTATGATGCCGGTTCGGGAAATATAGTGCAAAACGGTATGGATATCGGTTCAACACCGGGTTTTGGTGTGCTTTCGATAAACGGCGGTTGGCGTCCCACAAAGATAGTGCAGTTAACCGCAGGGCTCGATAATGTGTTTAATCAAAACTATGCCGAGCATCTCTCAAAAAGCTATGCAACTGTACCGGGGTATGTCACCCCCGCAAACACTCGCATTTATGAACCCGGACGCAGCGTCTGGATAAAAATGAACATTGCCTATTTCTAATTTGGAACCATCTCCCGCAGGGGTTAAACCAGCCCTGCGGGGGTATAAGGTTATCAATAGATAGTGCCCTATAGCGTTGGTACATAATAATAGAACGTCTAATGGAAAACACAAGGAAGAGGAAATTACAAATCGACATGCTAAACTCTATATAGCCTATATTATTTGAGCGTTTATGCCCTTTAGGGGAGAGCACACCCCGGAGCTTTTGACGAAGCCAACAAAGTTAGACAAATGAATTAGAATTGGAATTATCCCCTGCCATTGTGCCGGCTTTTGCCGCAATATATGCTAAAGCAGAGGCTTTTCCTGATTTGTTTGTGTTATCATCTATTAAGGAACTACATTTATTTTTAATTGACTACATTTAGATGGATATTTAAAATATAAATTTTATGAGAACATTTGAAATATCATATTAAGGTGAATTTAAAGTTATGAGAAAAATATTTGTAATGATATGGGCGGTTATGTGGTTTATCAGCGGAATTTTTGGGTTTTAATCTCATCAGAGGTGATTTGAGCTTGAAAGGTGTTTTTGAGCAATCTAATGAAGCACCACGGTTGGCGGGTTAAAGTGTTAAAGGGGCAGGGATATATTTTAAAGTTCTGCTTAGTACTGTCAGCATTTTTGGTATTTGTCACAACTCCTGCTACACTGCTATGCGCCCCTAAGAGCGAACTTGAAATGAAAGCAGTTTGTATCCTGAATTTCCCTGTATTTGTGGAATGGCCTGGTACCGCCATGTCAGGTACAAACAACTTTTTAAATATCTGCGTATTAGGCGGCAACCCAATTTTTACAGTACTTGACTCGCTTAAAGAAAAAGAATGTGGTGTAAAGATGGTTAAAATCCGGACGGTTACAGAGACAAAAGAACTCTCTGCTTGTCACATATTATTTATCGGCTCATCGGATGCCTCTCAAATTACACCGCTTTTGAACCAGCTTATGAATAAACCGGTGTTAACAATTTCCGACCATGAATCTTTTGATAAAAACGGGGGAATCATACGGTTTTATATAAGAGACAATGTGGTTAAGTTTAAAATCAATAACGAGGCTGCAAAGAAAGCCGGCCTTACCATTAGCTCACAACTGCTTGAGCTGGCAGGCGGGGAATAACCCCCCGGAACGATGCTTAACTTTACACGGGGAAACATCAGAAAAAGATTAATGCAAATTAATCTTTTTTCCATTGGGATTGTTGTTATTTTAATAGGCATAGTGGTTGACACTGAGGAGATAGTTTCCTTTAAAACGGCTTTGACTAACGATATAACATTAAAGGCTCAGATGATAGCTAAAAACAGCATTGCCTCCATCTTGTTTTATGACAAAAAAAGAGCAAATGAGATTTTAAAAACATTAAGATACTCTCCCAATATAGAGCATGCAGTGCTATATTCTAAAGATGGAACAGTGTTTGCACAGTATATTAATGAAAATCTCAGTGCTAAGGTGTCGCCGCCACTGCCGCTCAAAGACGGAGCTTTTTTTGAAAAAGGTTCTCTGCAGGTTTTTCAAACAATCACTTATAACAATGAGTACAGTGGTACTGTTTATATCAGATCGGATATAAAAGCTCTCTACAAAAGCCTTATCAGAAAACTACTTTTGGAAATCTTAATCTCCGTTGCTGCCTCTTTAATCGCAATTTTCTTTATGTTCAGGCTTCAGAAGTCAATCATAAGGCCCATCGTTAACATCCTGGAAGTTATGAACAAAGTGGAAAAGGAGAAAAACTATGCAATAAGGGCGGTGGTGGAAAGTGATGACGAAATGGGTATGCTTGCCCGGGGTTTTAATGAAATGCTTTCAAAGATTCAGGCATGGAATTCGGAACTTGAGTATCACAAGCAAAATCTCCAGGAGCTTGTAAATACAAGAACTCAGGAGCTGGCCGAAATAAATATCATGCTTGCTGAGGAACTAACTGAGCGTAAAAAGGCTGAAGATGAACTCAGATTTAAAACAAACCTGCTTGAGGAATTAAACGCAACTCTTGAGCAACGGGTTCTTGATGAGGCGGTGAAACGCATGAAGCAGGAAAAGATGCTTATTCAGCAGTCACGGCTTGCTGCAATGGGCGAGATGATAGGCAACATTGCGCATCAGTGGAGACAGCCCATAAACGTACTCAGCCTTATTTTTTATAAATTTAACCGCGCCTTTACTGAGGGTACACTTACACAGGAAATGATGGCTGCATCCGTAGCGAAAGGACAGAAGCTCATCGAGGGAATGTCAACAACAATAGATGATTTCAGAAATTTCTTTAAACCCGACAAAGTAAAGGAAAACTTCAGTCTAGCTAAATCACTTCAAAGTACTATCTCGCTGTTTGATGCAGGCTTTAAAAACAGCGGTATCGATGTGTCTCTTGAGATTGTGGAAGATACAACGGTAACCGGTTATCCGAATGAGTTTTCACAGGCACTGCTAAATTTATTTTCAAATGCAAAGGATGCCATTATCGAGCATTCTGTTCATCCCGGCAAGGTTTTAATAACAATCGGGGTAAACGATAAAAGAGCTTTTTTGAAATTCAGGGACAATGCCGGCGGCATTCCACAACACATAATTGACAGAGTATTTGATCCATACTTTACCACAAAGGAACAGGGCAAAGGGACCGGAGTAGGACTTTATATGTCAAAAATGATTATAGAAAATAACATGAACGGCTCACTTAAAGTTTCTAATGTTGACGGCGGTGCGGAGTTTTTGATAGAATTACCTGTTGTGGCTTAAAAGCCGGTTCTCATCCATGATTATGAAAACAGGAAAATACGATAGAAAAGTCTTAAAGCTCATATCTGTCCTCTATGTTGAAGATCAGATGGATACAAGAGAGGAACTTCAGGATATTCTTAGCATGGATATCGGGGTGCTTTATGTAGCAGGGGATGGTTCTGAGGGGTTGGATTTATTTGAAAAACACAGGCCGGACATTGTAGTTACCGACATTCAAATGCCGAAAATGGACGGATTAACTATGGCACAGGCCATAAAAGACATAGATTACAACGTGCCGGTTATAATCCTCACTGCCTTTAACGAACCAAGGTATCTCATACAGGCAATTGATATTGGAATTGACAGTTATACAACCAAGCCCACTAATCCTGATAAACTACTTGAGGCCATATACAAATCAGCATTAACAATTCTTCAAAGGCGTGAAATAGAGAAGAAAACAAATTCCATGAGGTTTATCCTTGATTCCAACCCCTCCTTCATGATGGCAATTGACGGCAATGAGATAGAATATGTAAACAAAACTTTTCTTAATTTTCTTGGATTTGAAAACCTCGGGCAATTCAAAGAAAGCAGCATTGATATGTCTGCCTTCATAGTAAAAATAAATGATGAAACTGTTGATTTTAAAACTAAAACAGCCTGGTTGGATGCCATAATTAATGCCTCCGATAAAGAAAACGTAGTATATTTAAAGGAACATGGCACGGAGAGAGAAGGAAAACCGTTTGTGGTGACAGCCGGGAAATTTCCATATTCTTATTACATCATAACACTTACGGAAATTACGGCTCTTGAGTTGGAAAGAGGTAAGTTGAGAGATGATGCTGTAAAGGCGCGTGATATGGCGCAAAAAACTAAAAAAATGTTGGAAATTCAGAGCAGGGCGGCACAGATGGGAGAGCTGATTAACGCAATAGCCCATCAATGGAAGCAGCCGCTAAATGTGTTGGCTCTCATAATCCAGGATTTGGAAAATCAAGGCATGGATGCGCAAGCTTATAATGATTTCCTGTCTTATCAGGTAAAGGATGGGATGAGGCAGATAGAGTATATGTCAAAAACAATAGATGACTTCAGGGATTTTTTTAAACCCTCAAAGGAAAAGAAAATATTTTATCCTGCTGAGGCAATACAAAACGCTCTGGATATTATAGGTAAACAGTATAAGATTGCAGATATCGTTATCAATGTAACAGGAGATAAGCAGGCAACCGCCTATGGATATCCAAATGAATTTAAACAGACAATAATTAATTTTCTTAACAATGCAAGGGACGCTTTTTTGTCAAACAATATAAAAGAGCGTATAGTGGATATAAGTGTAAAAAAAGACGGGGTGAGGACTGTAATAAAAATACAAGACAATGCCGGTGGAATACCGGCAGACATATTGCCGTTGATTTTTGAGCCCTATGTAACGTCCAAGGGTTTACAGGGAACGGGCATAGGTATGTCCATAGCTAAGACAATAATAGAGGATAACATGGGTGGCGTACTGAGGGTTGAAAACATTGAAAAAGGAGCCCTCTTTACAGTGGAGCTCCCGGGGGAAAGACAGTGAGAGCCTCGGAAGATATCCACATTCCCATGAAATTTAGTGCCGGCGTCAAAAACATGTTTTTTGATTGGTGGTATGTTGAAGCCGGCTATGGAATGCCGTTTTGGAGGTTCTACCAGGATAAGCACGGGACGCATCCGTGGTTAAGTCCCTATGGTATAGAGCTTAAAATAATAAAACCCGAAATATCAGAACTGCCGGTTGTCTCAGATGATCCTCTGGGCTTAATCGGCGCATACAGCACGCTTTTATATGACAACGGAAAGTACCGGCTCTGGTACTGTACATATGATTTTGATGAAAAGGGGATTCAGGAAAACGATAAACTCTGCTACATGGAATCGGATGATTGTAAAGACTGGAACCGTCCCAGTCTTAACCTTATAGAGTATAAGGGTAGCAAGTCTAACAATATAGTCTATGGCTGGGGTGATGAGCAGACGGGGGGCATATTAGGCGCTCATGGTGCTACGGTGTTTAAGGACGATTCCGCCCCTGATGAGCAGAGATATAAGCTGGTGCATCTGGGGCAGGCAAAGAAAGTGAAAGAGGTGTTCAACTGGCTCTACGGAGCGGTCTCACCGGATGGGATACACTGGAGGCTTCTGGATGAGCCTGTATTAGAGTATTTAAGCGATACGCAATCAGTGCCTTGTTATATAAGCAGGCGTAAGAAATATGTATTATACGTAAGGGGCTGGAGCCCGCAGAACCGGCATGGTTTCGGGGGCAAACGCATAGTGAGAAAGAGTGAGTCACGGCAGTTCAGCAAGTTCCCCGCCCCGAAGACAGTACTAACGCCTGAGCTTGAGTGGGGACCCTCAGCCGATATATACACAAACAGTTACCATAAGTGGCCGGGGGCTGACATGGCACACATGATGTTTCCGACCGTTTATCACAGAGACACCGACACGCTGAGCCTGCATCTGGCTCTTAGCAGAGACGGCAACCGGTGGTTTTATCCAACAAACTCGCCGCTTTATTCAAATGAGGAAAGCCCTGAGAAAATAACAACTTATGCCGGAGTTGGGCTTGTTCCCTATGGAGAGAATCACTGGGCGCTTCCGGTGTTTTTTTCCCGCAGGTCGCACAATGAGTACCGAGCGGAGCGGCCTGCCATATTTGTTGCCACTGTGAGAGAGGATGGTATTGTCGGCATTGAATCAGCGTTAATAGGGGAGTTTTACACATATCCGTGCATATTTAAGGGCAAAAAGATGTTGATTAATTCCCTTTCTTATCCGGGGGGGGAAATCAAAATCGAGATATTGGAGCTGAAACCCAAACTTGAGGCACCGCCGTTTGAGGGCTTCACGCTTAACGATTGTGATCCCATTACGGGCAATAACCACTGGAGCCCAGTGACATTTAAGGGTAACGAAAACATATCAAAGCCGGCCGGTAAAATCGTAAGATTCAGGTTTAAGCTGATTCGCTCCAGAATCTTTGGCTTTATGTTTGTGTAACTGTACAATTATTATTAATCTGTAATGCCCTATTTTTTCGCTTTTTTCTTTTATATCAACATATTATAGTGAAATTCAAAGTATGTTCGTATTGATAGCCTTCAAATGCCCATATAACGGGCTTCCAACCGGAACGTTTTTTTGTATTTTGCTATAATGCTCTATTGATTTAGAATTGGCATAATTTGTTCAAACCACTCTTGTTTGATATAGGAGTTTACCTGTGGTTCTGTGAGTTTCTTGTAAAGCTCCAGCTTGGTGTTTACATATTTCATAAAAAGAGCATCAATCTCCTTGTCAGACCTATATTTCTTGTCTTCCTTTGTATTATTCCCTTCCATAACATCTTTTAAACTTTGATTTTCCTGATAATTACGGAGCATTTTCTCTAAATCAACTCATAGTCCGGTTTAACCTGCTTAAGGTCTGAACAGCATGGACTCCCTCAAGTTTCCTGTCCACATACATGGTATGGAGCATAGGCTCATCAAATCCGGTCTGGAACTTCTCTGCAACAATTAAAATCCGGTAATCAGGAGTTTTGCAGGCATCGGGAATACTTACTTTAGGGGGAAGTTGATTTAAGCCCGTCTCTGTATATTCAACAGAAGCATCAAGGTCTTCGACCTCCCCTGAAAATGCAACAAGAGGTTTATAGGTAATGCCACGTTCTTCCATCTGCTTCTTAAATTCAAGGAAATATCTGACGGTATGAAGCCTTGAACGTGTCACTACCATTGCCCTGCCTCTTCTTTGTATTGTATCCACAGTATGTTCGAGAAAATGGTCAAGCATAAGAGTTGTCTTCTTTTCAATAGCATGGGGCTGAAGGTCAACATAACTTGTAAGAAGGTGAACTGCCTTTTTTTTCTCGTATTCCTTATCCCCTTCGTATTTTTTCTTGAGCTTGAAATATCTTTTGAGGGTGGTATAGTTTTCAAGTACATCAAGGATAAACCCTTCCTCAACTGTCTGCCCTGTAAGTGAGTTCTTAAGCTCCATAGTGATGATGGGTAATCCATTTAGGAATATAACCATATCCAATGATTTTTCATTACTTGCGCTGTATTTGAGCTGTCTAACGACAGAGAAGCGATTTTGCATGTAAAGTTCAGCATGTTTAGGATTCATTCCGCTGCTTGGTTTAAAGTAGGCAAGTTTAACATTAGCTCCACGGTCGGAAATACCCTTACGCAGAATATCGAGAGTTCCTCTAAGTGATATTTCTTTATTTAATCGGTATATTAATTTCTCTGGTGCCTCTGAGCCATATTGCAGTTCAAGTTTCTTATATTCTTTGGGCTGAGTGTCCTGAACAAATTTCAAAACACCAGAGGTTAATAGACAAGCGCTACAGTCATAGTTCTCCGGCAGGCATTTGTGATAACCGGAGTTAAGAAGGTGCTCCTCTATATGGTCTTCAAAGTCTTGTTCGAGGTAGTTCTTAGGCATAGTTATTAACCTAAAAGAGCCTGTTCGGCTAATAAATTAGCCTTAATTGACACATAATTATGCTCAATATCAGCTTGGAGATTATTAGCTTTATTAGCCATTTTCACCCTTTTGGGCTAATTCCCATCGCGGTGACTTTTTAGAGCCGGTGTTTCTGATGAGCTTCAGGTTCTTACACATCCACAACGATAATATTTTGTTTATTTTATAGAGTTTCTGCTTTTCGTTAAGTATATCCGGCAATTTATTCAAAAGCAGTCCATCAATGTCCTTTCTTGATGCACTTCCGAACTCTTCAAGATACGCCAAAACAAGTTTGATATAATAGCTGTCATCCAGTCCCCTTTGTTTAATATATACAGCTTTTTGTCCGGCAATGAATGCCACGTGGGATGCAATGAAGAGATTGGGATACCTGCCTTCGATAAGCTGTAGATTGCGAAGATGCTCTCAGCCCTTATATCCTCAAGTGACCTGAGGGGTTTATATTCGTAGAAATATTTAGTAAAACTAATCTCATAGCCTACCTTATCCCTGCTTCTGTCCATCCACGCATCCGGCACATGGGGAAGCACCTCATGCTTAAAATACTCTTCTATGCTTTCTTTAAGCGGCACTTTTTCATAATCCCTCAAAGATGTATCAGGCTTAGGTTTTCCCTGTCTATCCTTTACAGCCACACCGTTTTTAACAAGAGGCCGCTCTATGGTGACTTTCGTGTAACCAAATTCCCTGTTATCAAATATCTTACAATACTTGCCCTGACTGTACTCCGTGTAAATCTCCGTTATTTTCTGTATCTGTTCATCAGAGATATAATTCCTTTTATTCCCAAGACTCTTTCGCATCTTTTCATAAAAACCGACAGCATTAATAAGTTGAACCTTTCCTTTACGACGCTCAGGCTTTTTGTTTGTTACTATCCATATGTAAGTGGCAATTCCTGTATTGTAAAAAAGCTCGGTAGGGAGGGCTATTATTGCCTCAAGCCAATCGTTTTCTATAATCCATTTCCTGATATTACTCTCACCGCCTCCGGCATTACCTGTAAACAGAGGTGAACCATTAAAGATAATAGCTATCCTGCTTCCTTCCGGTTTCATTTTAGAAATCATGTGTTGCAGAAATAACAAAGCACCATCACTTACCCTTGGAAGCCCGGCAAAAAATCTGCCGTGAGGGTCTTGTGCTTCATTCTCAATAACTTCCTGTTCTTTTTTTCAACTCACCCCAAAGGGAGGATTACTTAACATATAGTTGAACCTCATATCTTTCAACCCATCCTCCGTAAAACTTGAACCATATTTTATGTTTTCAGAATCCTCACCCATTATAAGCATATCGGATTTAGCAATAGCGTATGTAATGTCATTACTTTCTTGACCATAAGGTAATATCTCAGCATTTGGATTTCTTGAAAGAATATATTCCTTCGTGATAGTAAGCATACCACCTGTTCCACATGCAGGGTCGTAAACACGGCGAATAATGCCCTTGCTCTTAATATCATCCTGATGTTCATCAAGAAGAAGATTAACCATAAGCCGAATGACTTCACGGGGGGTGTAGTGCTCCCCTGCTGTCTCATTAGACATTTCAGAGAATCTTCTAAGCAGTTCCTCGAATATGTAGCCCATTTCGTGATTAGAAACTTCATCGGGATGGAGGTCTATCTCGGCAAACTTAGTAATTAACATTAAAAGCAAATTATTTTTAGAGAGTTTGGCAACAACATTGCCTATTTTAAAGTTCTCTATAATGTCATAGACATTCTTACTAAAACCATTTATATAATTGTTGAAATTAAGTTCGATATTCTTTGCATCCTGTGAAAGTCTTTTAATGTCATAGTCTGAGGTGTTATAGAAATTTAAACCACTTACCCCCTTTAAAACAGCATAATATTCAGGGAGCACATCCTTGAGCTTTTGGTAGGATTTAATTACTTCATCTTTCTTGGGTTCAAAAACACAATCTAAACGCCTGAGCACTACAAACGGAAGTATAACATCCCCGTATTCATGTTGTTTAAATGTACCTCTTAAAATATCATCGGCAACCTGCCAAATAAAATTGGACTTTTCATGGAAATTATTCATTGATGTCTCGTAAAACAGTTATTTGAACCCAATAAATTGTAGCTCATATTATATGATGATGTAAACCTACACGCCTATGACCAAAACAATGTATAACCAGAAACATAAAAACTCACTGTGTTTATTCTGAGGGTGGTTCAGTGCGCTGCTTTACTATCATTATATAAATCCCTCCAATTTTTTAAATATTCGTTAAATTTTTTGCATTAATTCTGAAAAATCTGCTACAATGTTAAAGTTTATACAAGATTTTTTTAATATTATGAATTTTTGAGGTGAAAGATGCCAGGTAAGAGAAAACCCTACGTCATGACACGGGGGAAGATAATTTTTGATATTTCCGGTAATTACTGCGACTCACCTGCATTACTTCTGCAAAGTGATATTTTTATGGAAATTCTAACCCGCTTTATTGAACGCATTGCCTCGAAAGAATCGCATATCTATAGCCATATAAAAGCAAATGTGCCGCTAAGAAAACAAGGCAGCCTGCCTATGTATATGGCTGGTCTTTTCAGACTTCTTGCAACACACACGGCGGCGGAGATAGCAGCCCTCGGTAACACATACAATAAGGTGCTTTCCGAGAAAAGCAGCGTTTTGGAATTTGTGGAAGAACTTTATAATTACTGGAGGCGTTTTGAGAGATTTTTATATATGGAGGCGCCCAAACGCTCAAGATATACCACCTCAAGCATTCACCACTCCCAGTTTATAAAGACCAACACAGAACTGAAAAATCTTGTGCTTGAAACCTACAGGCAGATTAGAGAAAACCTGATAGGCAGCAACCCCCGCTCGTACAGACAACTCCCGGCAGGGGCAAACATGGGTATGCTTCTTGAGAGAATTCAGTGGGACTGCCCTGAGCTCTATCAGAGAATCAGAGAGATACCATTTATCCGTCTTACGATAATGGAGTCGCCCCTTATCCTGTATCCTAAGGCAAATACAAGAAAGGGGAGTTTCGAGGAGATAAAAAAACTAACCGAGGACATGATACTGCTTGTCAATGAGCAGTGGTTTTGTTATCCTGCAAAAGTTGGCCCACTGACGGCTTTTATATACTTTCATCAGGACTTTATCTCTCAGGCCCTTTCACTTTGCAACCTGTTTGAAATTTCCGACTACGAGGATATAGAAAATAAACGCCCTGATATGTTACTTTTCTATGGGTTGAAAACCGTGGATATTACCGCCGGCACTGCTTTTTACGAGGACGGGCAAAACAAAATGTTTATCGGTCTTGTACAACATTCTGAGGACATAGATTATTTCGGATATTTTAAGAAGCTACCCCTGACCCTACACAATATGACAATGCTAAAGCGCAAACGCCTGCCGGTTCATGGCGCTATGGTGTATCTGACTCTCAAAGACGGCTCCAGTGCAGGCATTGTAATTATAGGCGACAGCGGGGCCGGAAAGTCTGAATCCCTTGAAGCCCTCCGCACTCTTGCACAGGAGCATATCAGGGACATTACAGTTGTTTTTGATGATATGGGCTCACTTGCTTTGAATGATGACGGCGAACTCGTTGGTTACGGCACTGAAATAGGTGCATTTGTCCGCCTTGACGACCTGCACCCGGGTTACGCATACGAGGAGATAGACAGAAGTATTTTTATGAACCCGGATAAGATTAACGCAAGGCTCATTATTCCCGTTACAACGTATAACTACATCACTAAAGGTTTTGACATAGATATAGTGCTCTATGCTAATAATTATGAAGATGTTGACAGCCAAAAGAAGATAATAGATTTGTTCGGTAATGCCGGTGAAGCTCTTGAGGTGTTCAGAAACGGCGCAAGGTGCGCCAAGGGCACGACGGATGAAAAGGGAATTGTTAATACCTACTTTGCAAATCCCTTTGGCGCCCCGCAAAGACGGGAAATACACGAGGAACTGGCAGCGTTTTATTTTAATAAGATGTTTGACACCGGTGTCAGGGTAGGGCAGATAAGAACAAGGCTGGCTATAAAAGGTTATGCTCAGGAAGGACCAAAGGAGGCCGCTTTGGAGCTTCTTAAATTCATACAAAAAACTTAGCCTTATTTTCAATTATATTAATTCATATCCTGACACTTGCAATGTGCCTTGTGCCGTTATACCAAGTTGCAGTCAAAAGAGTAACGAGGCGGCAAGGAACAAGCGACGCCTCCCCTTACAGGGGATTCCCCTTTGGGGAGACGTTGAGGAGTTTGTGACAAAGCCAACAAAGTTAATCGAATGACTGCAACTTGGTATTAATCTCCCATGTTAAAAGGATGCCTGCTTTCAAGATACAACTGTAGCGCAGTTTTTGGTATTCGCCACCTGCCGGCTACTTTAGAGCCTGCCAGCTCTCCTATTTCCACAAGCCGGTACATCGTTATGTAACTCATTTTCAATATCTTTGCTGCCTCATTGAGTGTATAAAACTCCGGCCCCTTTGTTAACTCATCCCTTATCGGGTCAATCTCAAAAAATAAATTAATCTCATCTGAAATATTCATTAGCGCCTGAGCCCCCTCTGATTTTTTTTGCATCTATAACTTGTAATGTCTCTGAAGCGTTGATTAATACTTTTGAAATGTTTAAAATACATAACAGTATAGGTTGTAACGACATGTAAAGTAGGAAATCGCAGCTCATTACATGTCATATCCGGGTTATAAGGAGTGTTTAAACTGCGGGTATTTATCAGTTTAAGAGTAAATGTATTGTTCCATAATTGGAACATAATGCTTTTATTGTTGTTCATGCTTATACTGTAGCATAATTGGAACATAGTGTCAATTATTATTATGTGTTTCATATTTAGAGTTTTAATATGGATTTAAAAAGAAGGATTGGAGATTATACAGGCCAGTTGATGGCTCAATACCGGCTGACTTACAGGATGCTGGCTAACATGTTGGGAATAAGTCCCGGTAGATTAGCAGGCTACTGTAAGGCAAAGGAATTACCCCGGGCCGATATTCTTATAAAATTGGCAGACATTGGTGGAATCACGGTGGATGAGCTGCTGAGGACTGATAAATCACCGAAGCCAAGAGAAGTAATAGTAAGCACAGGTGCAAATGCAGGCGATACAACAAGAGGCATTAGTGAGGAAGATGTTGCCCATCAGGACGGGACATGTAATTATATGTACAAAAATGGAGACTTAACAGATGCACAGGCGGATAAACTCCATGCGCTTGCTCAAATGATTGTGGAGCTGGAAAAAGACGTCAGTGCAAGACCCAAAAGCCATGCAGCTGTCTATAATGCTCTTACTAAGCACTTTAAAGTACAATACTACAGGCAAATCAAAGAAGTGGAATTTCAAAAAGTGGAAGCTTACCTGCAAAGATGGATAGGAAAGCTAAAAAAAGCAAAAGCATTACCTGATAAGGACAGAGCACTGAGCAGAAAAAAACGCTGTTCAGATATCATAGCAATAACCATTAAGGAGCTTGGTTGGACCAGAAAAGGCCTGGATAATTACATATATGAAATTTACGGATTAAATACAATAAACGACCTTGAAGACTCCCAGCTTGAGCATCTGTACTCAAGGGTCTCGGCAATGAGAGGTTAACAGGTACTTTTTTATATCTGGAAAAACATCTTAAAAATTGCTATACTACCCATATCGGCCTTAGTAATAACTACGGAGACAAATAATGGAAGACACTCATAAAGGTGAAATTTTTAAAAATACTGTAATTATTGCAGCAATCATTGGGTTAACCTTTTTTGCATATTACGATGTGACGGGGTTTTCTTTTATTAACTACGATGACCACATGAACATAACTCAAAATCCTTATGTACAGGATGGATTGACTCTTAAAAGCATTAAATGGGCATTTGTTACAACATATAGCTATAACTGGATTCCTCTTTCATGGCTTTCTCACATGAGTGCGACCGAATTATTTGGTATGAATGCAGGCAGACACCATCTTGTAAACGTTATTATTCATACATTAAACGCATTGTTAATATTTTTTACCTTCAGGGCTATATCAATACCTGTTTTTCCCTGCGCCTTTGCTGCTTTAGCTTTTGCCGTTCACCCTATGCACACAGAGTCGGTAGCGTGGGTTTCAGAACGAAAGGACGTACTCTATACGTTTTTTTATTTCATATCAATTTATGCTTATTCTTATTATGTTAAAAAGCAGGGAAGTTTGAGATATACAATGGTTTTTCTAACCTTTGCCCTTTCTCTTATGTCTAAACCGATGGCGGTTACGCTTCCTCTTATTTTGCTTATTCTTGACTTTTGGCCGCTTGGCAGAATCAGATACGATGAAAAACAAGGGTTTCCAACAAGGACGGTGCTGAGTTGTGTTATGGAGAAAATCCCATTTTTTATGCTCTCAGCCCTTATGAGTCTGATTACCTATAGTGCTCAGGATACACAGGGTGCTGTTTCATCGGAACTATCGCTTGTTATCAGGCTTGAAAATGCTTTCTTGTCTTACGTTAAATATATATATATGATGTTTGTACCAATGAATCTTTCCGTTTTTTATCCGTATCCAACGTCAATATCAGTACTTCAGTTTATTCCATCCTTTTTGATAATTGTAATTATAAGCTTTCTGGCTGTAAAGTTTTCTCAAAGAATTCCATATCTATTTACAGGGTGGTTTTGGTTTATAGTGATGCTTCTGCCGGTTATAGGTTTTATACAGGCCGGTGCACAGGCCATTGCCGACAGATACACGTATGTGTCTTTTCTCGGACTTTTTCTTGTTATAGCGATGCCGTTGAATAGTTATTTTGAAAAGAAAAAAATCGGCAAATTAGTGTTAATTATTGCTGTCTCCGGCATTTTGATATATTACACTTGTTTAACTAAAAAGCAGGCAGGGTACTGGAGTGATTCGATGAGTCTTTTTCAGCACAGTGCAAGTGTCCGGCCTGATAATTATATTGCCCACTACAATCTTGGAAGTGAACTCAACAACAGGGGGCAATTTGAAGCTGCTTATGGAAACTTTAAAGAAACTGTCAGAGTTGTGCCAAACTATGTTCTTGCCTACGTGGGGATGGGCATTGCCTTAAATGGTTTGCAACAGACAGAGGCTGCCGCCGAGGCATTTATGGATGCTCTGTTTATAAATCCATCATTACCTGAGGCATATAACGGTCTTGGTATTACATTGTCAAAAATGGAGGATTTCAATAAAAAACCTCAAATAGCTGAATTTTTAAAAACTACTTTTGAAAATGACTTTACTGATAACTACAAAGCAGCGCTGGCTTGTTTTAATAAGGCGGTAACTCTTAAACCTGATTATGGTGATGCATATGTCAATTTGGGAAATATTTTGTTTTTTATCGGCAGGTACGAAAAAGCCATAGAGTCATTTAATGCTGCCATTCAAACAAGGCCCTATTTCCCTGAGGCGTACAACGGTATAGGGGTGGTCTTGATGAAAAATGGAAAATATCAGGAAGCAGCAGCATATTTTACAAAAGCTCTTTCTCAAAATGCTTCCGACCAGAAGGCAAAAAAGAATCTCGAGATTGCCAGGGCCTTGTATCTGAAGGCAAAACAGCTTTGAAGGTACTCATTATCTGAGATCAGGATATACTATAGCTGGAAATTTTAAATTCCTTATTCCTCCAATTGTTATATTGGCTTCAATAGCGGGAATTTATTTTCAGGTTATGTCTTTTGATTTTATTAACTACGACGACCCTGTTTATATTACTAATAATCCACTTGTCTTAAATGGGTTTACATTGAAAAGTTTTATACCTGCTTTTAAGGCAACAACCAATGGTAATTGGTCTCCACTTGTAGAGATTTCCAACATGTCGGCTGTGTCCGTGTTTGGTTTAAAGGCCTATGGTCACCATCTTATTAATGTTGCCCTGCATGTGGCTGCATCAATAGTGTTGTTTTATGTGATGCGTGCACTGTTTCACTCTGACGGAATTAGTTTATTTACGGCTCTTGCTTTTGCAACACACCCTATGCATGTGGAGCCGGTTGCGTGGATTTCCCAGAGGAAAGATGTGCTTTATGCTTTTTTCTTTTTTCTTTCAATGCTTCTGTATGTTGATTACGCTAAAAGGCCCTCAGCGTTAAAATATACTTTTACATTGATTGCCTTTATTTGCTCTCTGATGTCGAAAGCTATGGCGGTAACATTACCGGCTGTGTTATTGATTGCAGACATATACCCGTTAGAGAGATTTAGCGGCAGAGAGCGTAATCGTTCAATAATTTATGAGAAAATTCCTTTTTTCTTTTTTTCAATTGTAATTTCAGTCGTAACATATCTGGTACAGAAAAGTGCCGGAGCTGTTGAGACAAAGCAGCCGGTTGCTTTAATAATTCGTCTTGGCAATGCCGTTATTTCTTTGGCTGAATATGTAAGCAAACTTTTCATTCCTGTAAATATGTCTGTCTTTTATCCATACAGAGCCGGTATTGCTGTATGGGAAGTGTTGGTTTGTGCAGCTCTGATTACGGCAATGACTTTTTTAGCCGTTAAATATTTAAAGAAACGTCCTTATATTTTTACCGGCTGGTTTTTTTACTTAGTGACAATATCACCGGTTATCGGTATAATTCAGGCAGGTTCTCAGTCTGTGGCGGACAGATACACATACGTGCCCTATGTTGGTTTGTTTATTATCATTGCCTGCCTTGTGACGGAGTCTCTTCAAAAGTATGCTAAATATTGTGTTACAGCGGCGGCGGCAATAACCATTTTTGTCTTTATGTTGATTTCATTTAAGCAGATTTCAAGGTGGAAAGATTCTGAGACTCTTTTGAGGCATGGAATCAGTGTGACGGAAAATAATTATGTTTTATACAATAATTTAGCCGAAGTGCTCCAGAGACAGTGGAAAACTTCAGAGGCTCTGAAAAACTATTCAGCGGCTCTTTCAATAAAACCTGACTATGCCGATGCAAGGGCCGGTATAGGTATAGCATACATGTATGAGGGTAATTTCGATAAGGCGCTTGAAAACTTAAATATAGCTCTGCAATTAAACCCCAAATGTGTTGAGGCATACATAGCGCTGGCTGCAATAATCACAGCCCGGGGACAACAAGCAACAGCGCTTCAATACTTAAACAGGGGATTAAGCATAGCGCCAAACTCAGCCCTGCTCCGCTATAACCTTGGGGTAACGTACCTTGCTGCAGGGAAAAGTGCGGAGGCGTTGGAGAATTTAAAGATATCTGTAAATTTAAATCCTTACGATGCAAAGGCGTTTTTTTATCTTGGAAATGTTTATGCCGCACAAGGTAAACTAACGGAAGCTGAGAGCGCTTACCGGAGTGCTCTGCATTTGCAGCCGGACTATACTGATGCTATGGTTAATCTGGGAAATGTGTCTATTTATCAAAAACGTATAGAGGAAGCAGTCAAAATTTTTACTATAGCCTCAGAGTCTGCAATGGCGCCCCCTGAGGCATTTAATGGTCTGGGCAGCGCTCTTATAATGTCCGGGCAGCCCCAAAGGGCGATAAAACCCCTGCAAAGAGCTATTGAACTCAGACCGGATTTCAAGGAGGCTCTCGTTAATCTTGAAATTGCTAAGGCAAACCTAAGGTGATGTTGAAACTTTCAGGCACTAAATGGGACTGCTGAGGAACATATCATTTCTTACGGCATCACAGGTTGTCGAAAAGATTCTGAGTTTGTTAATCATAGTTTTTATTTCGAGAAAACTTGGCGCCGTGGAATTTGGTTTATACACACTGGTAATGTCCTTTGTTTCTTTGTTTTACTATTTTTATGACGGCGGGCTTGGGAATTTCTTAGTTAAGGAGGTTGGAAAGAACAGAGAGATAGGGAGGGGATATTTAAAAAGAATTTTTACTCTGCGTCTGGTTCTGTGTGTGTGTGCGGTGGTGCTTTCCCTTATTACAGCTTATATGGCTGGATATGGAAAAAGGGAGTTTTATGGAATAGTGATTTTTTCGTTTGCCACAGCCTTTGTGTATATTTCTTCAATTCTAAGGGCGCCGTTTATGGGGATTGAGAGGATGGAAATAGAGAGCGCCTTAACAGTTACTTTTAGGTTTCTCTGTGCAGCGGCAATATTGATTCTGTTGGCAATCGGCATAAAGATGCCGCTTTTGATGCTGCCTTATCTGTTTTCAGCTGTTGTAGTCATGTTTATGTCACTGTTTATTTTTAAGAGGTATTTTAACAATTACAAAACAGGTGGAGATGACGGCAATATAAAAATGTTGACAATTCTTAAAAACTCTGTTCCGTTTGCTTTAACAGCATTTATGGGTGAGGTTTTCTTTAATATAGACAAGGTGATACTGGCAAAGTATGAGACTCTCAGTGCGGTTGGGTTATATAACGGGGCGTATAAGATAGTCCTTGTGGGAATGTTTATACCTAGTGGTATAACTATGGCGGCATATCCGAGGATGGCTAACCTGTGGGTAAGCGGCAAGTCTGCAAGCGGTGATTTTATTAATCAGCTTACTAAACCGCTGCTGGCTCTGGGCTTATGTTTTTCGTTTATTACGGCGGTTAACTCAACCGAGATTACTACTGCCGTCTTTGGTGCTAAATTTTCAGACAGTGCCTATATCCTTAAACATCTCATATGGATAGTGCCGGCGATTTTTCTTGGCCATCTTACAGACATAGTGCTTCAGGCAACGCAGCGGCAGTGGTTTGCCTGTGTGTCCATGACAATTGCTGTTTCTGTAAATGTGCTGTTAAATTTTCTGCTTATTCCGGTTGTGCACGCCGCTGGGTGTGTCTATGCAGCGCTTGTAACGATTTACAGTGTTTTTATCGTTCGTATGTATATAATCAATAAAGATGTTAATGGTGCTTTCAAACCGTGGTTATACATAAGATTTTTGCTGATAACTTTGTTTAGCGGTACTCTGTGTTATGTAATAAAGGGATATTTACCATGGCAGGCGGAGGCTGCGTTTGGGGTTTTTGTTTTTTTTGCGGGCTTATACGCCGCAGGGTGTATAACCAGGAGGGATGTTAAGTTTCTTTTGGAAATCAGAAAGGCGGGGGCGAATAATTATTCGCCCTAATACCAAGTAGCAGTCAAAAGAGTAACGAGGCGGCAAGGAGAAAGCGACAAAGGCGTACTATGCTCGTACGTCAAGGAGCTTTGGACGAAGCCAACAAAGTTAATCGAATGAATGCTACTTGGTATAACGGCTTTTTATGATATTACCGCTGTGAGGATATATCCTCTATAGCTTTTCTTATTACTTTGGATTCGGGGGCAAGTTTTAGTGCTGCTGCAAGGCACTCCAATGCCCCTGCAGTGTTGCCGTTTTGTTTCAATGCCAGTGCCTTGTTATAGAGCATTTCAGGGCTTTTAGGATTAATCGTAAGCCCTGCCGTAAACATCTCTGCTGCCTCAACCAATCTGCCTAATCCCATAAGCGCTATCCCTTTGTTGTTGATAGCTTCAACATCACCGGGCGTTATCTCTAATGAGAGAGAAAGATAGCGCACCGCCTGAAGGTATTTTTTATCTTTCAGATATCTTAGTCCTTCCCGTTTATAATAAAAAGCCTCGCTTATCTGTGAACTCGAAAATTTGGTTTTAGAATAATAATCGTAAGCCTCATCAATTCTGCCAAGCTTTGTAAGGGCATATCCCATTTTATAATTAAGTGATGGGGAGGAGGGATTAATCTCAAGCCCTTTTTGTAAGAGATTAATAGCCTCTGAGTACCTTCCATGGGCAATCAGCTCCGCCCCGTAGTTATTGTACGACTGAAAACTGCGCGGTGATACGGTGACGGCATAACTAAACAGAGTCAGCGAGTCCCTCCACCGTTGCACTTGCCTGAGGGATATGATGGAAAAAACAGATAGTATGGCTACTGAGATGAAAACCGGCAATACGGCTGCTGTGTTCTGTCCATTTGTTTTTAGAAAAGCACTTTCTTTGTATTTATCCAGGCTCTTGTGTTTAAGTAAGTCCGGTAATCCTGCTGCTGCAATAATGAATATTCCTATGGCTGAGAGATAAGCATGGCGGTCTGACATGGGGTCACGTCCGGCAAAAAAAACTCTGCTGACAGGGAAAAGTACGATAAGAAACCATGCCCACCCAAAAAGAAAATACGGGTGTGTTTTTCTCAATTTGAAAGCTAAAAATGTAATTACTATAAGAAATAAGGCGGAAAAAATAAATTTTAAAGTTATGAAACCCTCAGGGTATGGATAGAAAAGAATCAGGTTAACCGGGCATATCATTTTTAAAATGTAATTTACGTATGACACCATAGAGTATCCGATGCGGGATGTAAGGGGAAATACGCTTAGTGTGGCAATCGCTGAGCCCTCTGCATGAAGATTATAGGTTATCAGACTGCTTAAAAAAGCTGGAATTATAAAGGGGATTTTCTCGGCAATTGAAAGTTTTGAAAATCGTCTGAGTGGCCAAAAGTCAAGAAGAAACAACACAACAGGCAAGGTCACAGCCATAGGTTTAGACAACAGACTTAGTACAAAAAAAGTGAAACAGAGAAAGTAGTAATTTTTTTTGAGAGTTTTCCCGTACTTTAAATAAGCAATAAGCGATGGAAACCAAAATGTTGTATATAAGAGATTTTTCTTTTCCGATACCCATGCCACAGATTCAACATTTAAAGGGTGCAGGGTAAAGAGTGCAGCTATAAAGAGTGCCTGTAAGGGGGGGATTGTGAGCCTTTCAAGAAACACAAGCAGCAGGAGGGTGTTTACAATGTGGAGAATAAGGCTTGTCAAATGATGCCCTGCGGGGTTTACACCAAAAATCTGAGTGTCAGACATGTGGGCAAGCCATGTGAGGGGATGGTAGTTAAAAAAATAGTTGGTATTAAATGCCCATTTCAATCCCTCCAGCGTGAGGCCGTCACCTACATATGAGTTTTCTGTGACATACTGTGGGTCGTCACAATTAATAAAGCCGTTTTCCCTAAGCGGAAAATAAACAACCATGGCGGCAGCCACGATAAGTAAAACCAGTGTTGTTTTATTAAAACGGTTGTGCATCATTAAAAGCACCTCAGTTGCTGCTAAGACTAATACCAAGTAGCAGTCAAAAGAGTAACGAGGCGGCAAGGAGAAAGCGACCTCCCCTTACAGGGGATTCCCCTTTTAGGGGAGCGTACGTCAAGGAGCTTTCGACGATGCCAACAAAGTTAATCGAATGAATGCAACTTGGTATAAACTCTGCAATTTTAAGCATACATGCATTATTTGTCAAGAAAAATTTCCACCTTCCGGCTCTGGTTTCGTTAATTGCACATTTAAAATTTGATATATAGGGTAATAAAGTGATAAACTAAGAGAACCAAATATGTCAAGAGCGTTCGATTGCCGTATAAAGCCTGTTTTTTAAGCCAAAAAAGGAAAGGATTCCAGCTCGGGGGCTGGAATGGCAGATAGAGGAAAGGCTTTAAAAGCAAACACATACAAAGAGTTACTTAGGAGGATTGGTTGTTTTCAGTAAGTGGTTATATGAGGTCAGGATTGTACTATGTCTTACCGGTATTTATATGGGCGGTCATGGTGTTTGCTTCCTTAGCGTGGGATTTAGCCAACCAAAATAATGTTCTGAGGAATATGGCTTTAGAGAAGGGCAGAAATATTTTCAGGTTTATAGAACTCTCCCGTCTCTGGAGTGCCGGCCACGGCGGGCTCTATGCTATAATCTCGGAAAAGGCACAGCCCAATCCATACTTGAATGTTCCCAACAGAGATATAACCACGGTAACCGGCCTGAAGCTGACTCTGATTAATCCGGCCTATATGACAAGGCAAATAGGTGAAATATCTAAAGGTCTGAGTGATACATCATTTCATATAACAAGTTTAAAACCCCTGCGGCCTGAAAACAGGGCGGATAACCAGGAAGAGAAATACTTAAAGATGTTTGAGTCCGGTACTGCCGAGGCAATTGAGCTGATAGGAGGCATCAAAGACGGCACCTACAGGTACATGGCTCCGCTTAGGGTTAAAGAGCCGTGTATGAAATGCCATGCCGCACAGGGGTATGCAGTCGGAGACATCAGGGGTGGGATAAGTGTAACGTATCCGGCCTCATCAATCTATACTTTGATGAAACCCCAGAGGATTAATGCCTTGTCTATACATGTTGCTGTTTTTGTTATAACGGCGGTGGCTCTGATTGTGTTACTAAGAAAGTTACATGCGCAGTGGTTTATTCTTAAGAGCGCAAAAGATAAGACAGACGCTGAGGTTGCCAACCGGACGTCCGAACTTAAGTACATAAATGAGCTGTTGAGAAATCAGATAGAACAACGCAAGGTTGTTGAGGAAAAATTGAGGCTCTTTGAGTTAATAGTGCAAAACAGCCCTGTAACTGTTGTAATAACCTCTAAGGATGCGGAAATAGAGTATGTAAACCCGCATTTTGTCCACTTAACCGGTTATTTGCCTGAGGAGGTTCTGGGCAAAAAACCCAGCATTATAAAATCTGAGCAAACACCGCCTGAAGTGTACGAAGGTATGTGGGAAAAAATAAAAAATGGTGATGACTGGTACGGTGAATTATTAAATAAAAAGAAAAATGGAGACCTGTACTGGGAATCTGTAAAAATAGTACCGATAAAAAATGATGAGGGAGATATAATCCATTTTCTTGCGGTAAAAGAGGATATAACGGCAAGAAGGAGGCTTCAGAATGAGCTGTGTACACTCAATGAAAGCCTTAAAGAAGAGGTCTCAAGTGAGATAGAGAAAAATCAAAAAAGAGAACGCCTGCTTATGCATCAGTCAAAACTGGCCTCTATGGGGGAGATGATAGGCGCCATAGCCCATCAGTGGAGACAGCCGCTTAGCTCTATTGCCCTGCTTATACAGGACATCGAGGACTCCTATATATATGGAGAGTTAAGCAGGGAGCGCATACATGAAATAGTGTCTAAGTCTATGGTTCAAATTAAGTACATGTCTGCAACAATTGATGATTTCAGAAATTTTTTCCAACCATCAAAGGAGAAAATAAAATTTAACGTTATCGCTGTGATTGATGAGGTTTTGTCTATTTTACACGCCCAACTTAAGAGTCATTCTGTAAATACTCAGATAGAGTCTAAGGTGGCTGACCTGCCGTTGTCCTTTGGTCATCCAAATGAGTTTAAACAGGTTATGCTTAATTTGATCAATAATGCCAAAGATGCTATAAGCGAAAAAAGAGATAAAGCTAAATCAACAGGTAAATCTTTAACAGGCCATGGAGAAATTCGTATAGAGGTGGACACGGAGGATGGCAATATTGTGATAATGGTTAAAGACAACGGGGGGGGAATTGCGGAGGAGACCATGGACAGAATATTTGAACCCTACTTTACAACAAAAGAGCAGGGAAAAGGCACTGGGATAGGGCTCTACATGTCTAAAGTAATTGTAGAAAATAATATGAACGGCAGGCTGACTGTTGAGAATTCAGAAGATGGCGCCCTGTTTAAAGTTTTAATTCCTGGTGCCTGATGATGGAAGAAATGTATGGTAAGACTGATGATAACCAATCCTTTGGTGATATGGTGGCGGATTACATGGAAAAGGGGTTTCTGGATAATATTGTGTCAATGTTTAAGGCCGACAGAGATGCCTGTAGTCTCATTGTCAGACTTATCAGGGATGAGAGAATGAGGGTACGAATCGGTGCTATAGCCCTTGTTGAAGAACTGGTGGCGCTGCCGTGGAGGGATGAGCTGGCTGATATGTTGCTGCCGCTTTTAGAGGACGAAAGCCCTCTTGTCAGAGGGGATGCTGCTTATTGCTTTGGTATTATCGGCGGAGACTCTCACATAGAGCATTTAAGTAAGCTTAAGGGGGATGCAGTAAAGGATGTCTCAGAAGCCGCCACTGAGGCTATTGAGAGTATTATGAATGAAAAAAAACTTTAATCGGCAGGTTTTTTTTTGCCGTTAAGTGTATAATCAATATACATTTTATTCGAGGCTCGGGAGTTTTTTTTACCGAACGTTGGAGGCGGGAGTAAATGATGGTAGTTGATACCCTATTGTTTAGCATAGGTGCAGGAGTTATTTTAGTTATTATATCGTTATTTTTTCTACTTAGGGTATTAAAGAAAAGGAAAGTGGTTTCAGTTTATACCGAAAGAGTTGCGGCTGCGGATAAACTGTTGGAGGACGGCTTTTCAGAGGAGGCTTTGAATACGTATGTTGATATAATTGTTGACATCTCTCCAGGGAAGGTTCCGGTGGTTTATGGGCACATAAAAAACAACATAGGGATTTGTTACCGCAAATTAGCCCTTGGTGATGAAAAAGAGAAGTATCTGAAGAAAGCGAAATCCGCCTATAATGAAGCGCTCACGGTTTTTAAGTTTAAGGATAAACCGTTTGACTATGGCATGGTGAATATGAATCTTGGAAATACATGTTGGGCAATTTATGAGCTACAGGGGATGGACAATGATTTACTTGATGCTATATCGGCTTTTGAAGCGGCGGTTACGGTGTATAATCTAAATGACGATGCACTGAAATACGGCAACATCCAAAACAGCCTGGGGCTTGCCTACAGAGCGTTGAGTGAGCTTAAAGACAGGGATGAAAACCTGAACCGTGCTGTTAGGGCTTTTACTGAGGCTCTTAGGGGCAGAACAGATCATGAGCATCCAAAGGAGTACGGAATAACACACAACAGCCTTGGCCACACTCTGTGGGAACTATCACGGTACAGGGATAAGCAGGAAAACCTGGGTAAAGCGGCGGAGTCTTTTGAGAAGGCGTTAAGAGTACGTACCCTTGTTAGTAATGCAGGAGATTATGCCGAGACGCAAACCAACCTTGGTAATGTTTACTGTGATCTTTCAGAGGTTGAAAACAGGGCGGTGTATCTTAATAAAGCCATAAGTGCGTATGAGGAGGCTATAAAGGTGCGAACATATGTGGAGTTTCCTTCCGAATATGGTATGCTTCAAAATAATCTGGGCAGCGCATACGGCGCTCTTGCCGAGGTACAAGACAAGAGTGGTAATTTGAAAAAGGCTATACAGGCTTTTAAGGAAACCCTCAGGGTATATACTTTTGAAACATCTCCCATGGACTATGCCATGGCTCAGATAAATGTGGCAAACGCCTATTTCTTATATGCTGAGACTGCTGAAAAAGAGGCAAACCTTAAGCTGGCTATTTTCGCATACAAGGAAGCCTTGAAAGTCTATGTGCCGGAGAGTACGCCGGAGGAGTATTTTAAGACTCAATCGGCATTGGGAAATGCTTATAACAGCCTCTCAGAGCTGACAGACAAAGAGCAAAATATCATGAAGGCGATTCGTAGCTTTGAGAAAGCCCTCAAAATCCCAGCTATGGAAGAACAATATCCGGCTAAATACACATCAATATTATTTAACCTGGGCAACATGTGTTACAGTCTTTCCTTTATAGACAACAAGGAAGAAAACCTTATTAAAGCCTTACAAGCCTATGAAAGTGCACTTGGTTTTCTGATTGAGAAGGAAAACCCTGTAAGACATGCCGAGATTAAAAGCAAAACAGAGGCTATTGCACGGATTTTGTTACAGGATAAAAAAGGGTAGGGCGGGCAGGCCGGCAATGATGCGTATTACAAACTGAAGGCTACCCTTTTTAAGCGACAGGGACTACTTCTTATTTTTCTACACTCTCTAAACGTTATAGAACCTAAAAACAGAATATCCCGCTATTTGCTTCAATGCTTTTTAAGCCTCATCGAGAATTGCCGGCTACTTGGTATAAAATATGTTCTTGATTAGCAAGAAAGTTTTTTGTTACAATAGCTGATACCAAGTTGCATTCAGAAGTATAACAAGGCGGCAAGGAGAAGGCGACGCAGGCGTACTGTTTAGTACGTTGAGGAGCTTTTGACGAAGCCAACGAAGTTAGACGATTGAATGCAACTTGGTATGAATGTAAATTTCCGGAGGTGGCATGAAAGAGAAAGATAATGATATGAAAACGATTGAGGAGATGCAAGAGATAATAGTGCAGCTTAAGAGGCGGCTGGATGGGCTTGATCTCAGAGTGGAAGCATTAGAGACGGCTGCGGTGGAAACTAAAAAAAAACTGGCTGAAATAAAATATGAGCTTTCCCAAAAGCCCGACAGAGATGAGGTAAGAGAAATAGTCAGAGATGAATTAGCTAAGTTTCTTGCGGAATATAGTTGCAACAGCGCAGAAATCAGTAAGTACATTTCCAACAATTAGGGAGTTTTACTTATAAAATAAATTGCCTTTACAGTTAGTTCCGCTAACAATGATTAAAAAAAGCGCCGGTCTCAGGCGATAGGGCATTTGCAATGATAAATAGAAAATACCGGTGAGAGCCCAATCTGTCATTGACAGCAATGTGAAGCAATAGTTTCACCTTATTCCCTGTTTCCAATGGTATCAGAGACTGAGGTACTACTATAAAGGCAATAAAATTTATTTTTTCATCAATAATACTAAAACCCGTAAGGATTTTCTTCATTTTATATGTTTTTGAACATGACTCTCCCTTTGTTTTCAATTAGAATGCCCAACCACGTCTGCTATTGGAAATTATAACGGAAGTTCCGAGTGTCAAAACGTCTAAGGGTTTGAAAACAGAGGAGAAAAGGCATATTCGGTAAAAATATGTA